>JACQVU010000197.1 GCA_016209585.1 Planctomycetota bacterium | reverse complement strand
GGACTACATCAAACTCGGCCAGCCCTCTCCCACCCTATCGGGCGGCGAGGCCCAGCGCGTGTAACTGGCGCGGGAACTCTCCCGGATCGGCACCGGCAAGACCCTCTACATCCTCGACTAACCCACCACCGGCCTGCACTTCGACGACATCAAGAAACTCCTCGCCGTGCTCAAACGGCTGGTGGACGCCGGCACCAGCGTGGTGGTCATCGAGCACAATCTCGACGTGATCAAGACCGCGGACTGGGTCATCGACCTCGGCCCCGAAGGCGGCGACCAGGGAGGCTACGTGGTCGCCGCCGGAACCCCGGAGCAGGTGGCCGAGATCGCCGGCTCCCACACCGGCCGCTTCCTGCGCGACCTGCTTCCGGGCGGCCGGCGTCACGTCGGCGCCAAGGCCCCGCGGCCGGCGCTCACGCCAGCGTGAGGCCGTTCGTGGCCACGATGTCGTCGAGCAGCGCGCGCGCCAGCGACACCGAGCGCACGTGCGGATGGGCCACCAGCGCCAGCAGCGCCTTGGCGCGCGAGGCGAAGATCCCGGCCTCCACCGTGAGAGATTCATAAGCCTTCACCTGCTGCATCAGGCCCAGAACGGCCGCGTCCACCCGCCCCACGGGCAGCGGCGCGGCCCCCTCGCGGGAGATCACGGCGGGGATCTCCACCACCGCTTCCGGCGGCAGGAAGTCCACGGCGCCGCGATTGGGCGTGTTCACCACGTGCACCGCCCGGCGGTCGCCGACGATGGCGTCGATGATCTCCACCGCCAGCCGGGAATACCAGGCGCCGCCCCGCTTGCCAAGGGCGGCGGGCTTGGTGGCGTTGCGGGGGTCGCGGTACCAGGCCAGAAGTTCGGCCTCAATCTCCATCACCTCCTCGGCCCGCGTTTTCGGGGCGGCGCGGAGATCGTCGACCATGCGCGCCGGCTCGTAGAAATAGCGCAGGTAGGGCGACGGCAGATACCCGAGCGCCCGCAGGAACTCCGGCTCGTAGGCCATTTCGGGGATCTCCTGCGGCCCGCGGCCCGCGATGGCGTCTTCGATGAGCCGCGCCATCACACTCTCGCCGTTCACCTTCACGTCGCGCACCCAGGAGAGGTGGTTGAGACCCACGGAGTCGATGTCCAGCGCCGCCTCGGAGACCTTCAGGTAGGCCGCCAGCGTCATCTTCACGTCAATCGGAATGTTGCATAAGCCGATGACCTTGACGCCGCCCTCGCGCGTGATGGCCTCCGTGATGATGCTCGACGGATTGGTGAAGTTCAGCACCCACGCCGCGGGGCAGCGCGCCTTCACCTCCCGCATGATGCGCCGCATCGCCGGAATCGTGCGCAGCGCCTTGGCGAAGCCGCCCACGCCGGTCGTCTCCTGCCCCACCAGGCCGTGGCGCAACCCCAACAGAATGTCCTGGTGCCGCGCCGCCTGCCCGCCCACGCGCACCTGCGTGATCACGAACTCCGCCCCCTCCAGCGCCGGCGCCAGGTCGGTCGTGGCGGTCACGGCGAACCCCGCTCCCGGCGCCGCCACCATCCGCCGCGCGAAGGCCCCAATCACTTCCAGCCGCGCGGGGTCGATGTCGTGCAGCGCCACCTCGCCCAGCCGCAGCGCCTCCCGCCGCTGGATGAACCCCTCGATCAGTTCCGGCGTGTAGGTGCTCCCCCCGCCGATGATGGCGATTTTCATCGCGTGAACCCGGTATGCGAATCAGATGACGTCCGCCGTGATTATAGCCCACGGAACCGGTGAAGCGCCGGGGCGGATCGTCGCCCGGTGGCCCCACGGCGACATGGTATGGCGGCGGTCGCCGCGCGGGGATGGACCGGTTCGCGCGCGGGAACGTGAGAAAGGCGCGCCCGCGCCAGAAGCGTCGTCTTGTACGGCGCTGGTCTCATCGGGTTCCGTGATAGGGTACCGTTCGCCCGCCGGCGGGAAGTGTCTCACTCACGGTTGACATACCACGAATGAGACCGGAAACGTCACGTCCGGTCGGTGGTGTCGGACCGGGAGACGGAAGCCTCGCCTCCTTCCGTCTCGGACTCGTTCACAACCGGGGTGACGAGACCAGTGTCTTTCCGGTGAGCGGCGGTATTGGTTCAGTACAGTACAACGGCGGTGACTATCTGCCAGCAAGCGTACCCACCGAAGGCCCAAGGCCAAGTCTCCAGAAGAAGGGCGACGGTGGGAGCGCACGTCTTCGTGTCCCCCTTGGTGACCCAGAGCCCCAGACCGAAGGCCGCCGCATAGACGAAGAACGCCCGGTCGAGCGGGCCAAGGCTCTTCCACGCACTGGTCACGTCGTCCGGCGTCATTCCCATCGCAAGGACACGCGGCAATTCCGGTGTGGGCAGCGGTTCTGCCCCTTCCGGATTTCCGCGCCGCACCGCGGGCAGTGGTACGCGGGCGAGAGCATGTCCGCGAGCATCAACGCGACCGCGACTCCGCCGAACGCCGACGCCACGGCGCCCAAGGCAATGAGCCACTTGGGCGTCTTATCACTTCGTGTGGTCATGTCGTCTCCGGCAGAGGGGCGAGGTGAGGCGCGCCGGGAACACCCGGTCATTGTCGCACGGGATCCCGAGAGGCTCAAGGGAAACGAACCCCCGGCCCGGACTACTTCTTGGCCTCCTTCTTCACTTCCTTGAAATCGGACTCGATGGAACCCAGCAGCGGATGGTTGGCCACCTTCATCTTCGCGAAGAACCGCCCCCGCCCTTCCGTGGGCATACAGACCGATTGGACCTTCGGGTTGACGTAACTGAAGGGGTCGAACATGCCCGTGGCGTTGGTCGAGTAGTCTTCATTGAAAACCACCGCGCGCCCGTTGCCCAGCCTCTGGGCCTTCTTGTCGTCGAACACCTCCCATTCGGGATAGATCCCCAGCGGACCCCAGTCGGTGTAGAACTCCCCGCCCGGACCGCCCCGCACTTCCAACTGCCTGCCGTTGTACCAGCCGAGGAAGACCTGCTCTTTTCCGTCAAGTTGAAAGACGCTGCCGGAGAAGTCGAGCGCCATCGAGACTTGCTTCGGGTCTTTGTTCCGCCCCGCCCGCAACACCGGCAGCCGCGTGGCGGTGGGGTTGGCACTGACGTTGGTGGACCTCCAGTCGCCGGCGATGGTGCAGTACTCGGCGGCCTCCGGCTTCCCGGCTCCGACCAGAATGCCGCGGTAGACGCGCCAGCCGGTGCCACCGTTGTTCTTGGTGGGGTCGAAGCAGGGGACCTCGGCCGGCCCCTTGCCCAGCGGCATGAGGTCCACGAACCAGAGCGGCGCGTCGCCGCCCAACTCGGCCACGTTGGGCTTGTCGGCGCGAACGAAGAGCCAGCGCGGTTTCGGGCCGGGGTAGTTGAGATCGAAGTCGAACTTCCCGATCGGGCCGTCGTATTTCCACGCCGCCGCCTCGGAGCCGTCGGGTTTGACGCGCAGGTTGTACCAGTCCTTGTCGAGTTTGACGATCTCCGAGAGGTAGCGCCCCTGCTTGTCGGCGCCCCACATGAAGCCGTCTTCTCCGTAGTCGTCGAATTTGCCGTTGGTGTCGTCGTCGGTGAGGATGAACTTCTTGCCGAGCACTTCGCCTTCCATGTGGCATTTGCGCCGCACGCGGATACGCATCACCGTCGGGTCCAGGTAGCGCGCGCCGCGCGTCTTGGCGTCGCCCCAGGTGAACTTCACCATGTTGATCCATTCGAGGTGGTACTTCGACGCCGCGCCGTCTTCCCGCAAAAGGTCTACCTCCGCGTCCTGCGGCGTCTCTTTCTCCTTCCATTGCTCCACCTTGGACCCGTTGCCGGCGGCGTCGTACATCACCTTCAACCCGTCCTTGACGATGAGCGCCTTCCCGGCCGCCAGCACCTTCTCCGACTTCTTCGGCTCGGCGTCGCCGATCTTGGCGTCGGAAAGGTTGAACCCCGCCCAGCGCATCGGCGAGGGATAGAGTTTGGGGTTCGGCATCGGGTACTTCTCATTCTCGTCACCCGACCACTTCTTGTAGACCAGCGGGAAACGTTTGGCGTCCGCCGGCGGCTCGTAGACCCCGGGCTTCATCACCGTCACCGGCGCGGGCGCGACCTTCTCCCCTTCCACCTTCTTCTCCTCTTCCGGTTTCGGCTCGGCGGCCGGGTTGGCGGGCGCGGCGGCGGCCTCCGGTTTCTTCTCTTCGGGCTTGGCCGCGGCGCCGACGGCCGGAGCCGGAGCGGCCTCCGGTTTCTTCTCTTCCGGC
>JACQVU010000156.1 GCA_016209585.1 Planctomycetota bacterium | reverse complement strand
GCGCCACCTCGACGGGTGTTCGAGGTACGGGTCCATCCCGGGAAAAGGCGAACGCGCGCGAGGCATGATCTCATCATACCACCCACCGTCTTCGAGCGGCAGGCATGAGCAGAACGCCCAGCCGCCCCAGGGGGTCGCGCCGCCGCCGTCCCCGCCCGGCTCGTCCCGGCCCGCTTCGTCGGCGGCCATGGCGCGGCGCAGGCGGCGGCGCGGCGGTCAGCCGGGTTCTGGCGCGGTGAGTATGACCCATGGGTGACGGTATCTCGCCGTGGCGCGGGGGGGCGCACGTTTGGTGTCTATTCGTGTCCATTCATGGTTCCGGTTTCTCCCCGTGGCACGCGGCGCGCACCCCACGAATCTGGGTCAGAAGCGCGCCCCAAGCGTGGCGACGAAGTTCGTGCCGGCGCCGTTGAAACTGGAGCCGTGCCGGCGGTAGTCGTGGTCGCCGACGTTCTCCACGGCCAGCGTCAGGTCCACCCGTTCCGCGAGGCGCGCGCCCCCGCGCAAGTGGAAGAACGAGAATCCCGGCGTGCCCCCCGGCGGAATGCGAAAGTCGCTCTTGTCCGCCGCGGGAAGGCGCTTCTGCGCCCGAACGAACTCGCCCGCCGCCTCCGCCCACCAGCCGCCGCGCTCCGCGGTGTAGCGCAGGGCGGCCAGCCCCTCGGCGGGGGGCGTCTTGGCGAGGGGTTCCTCGGCGACGCGGTCGCGGGAGGCGATCCAGGCGAAGCCGCCGCGCAAGGCCCAGTGAGCGTCGAAGTCCCACGTCGCCGCGGTTTCCACTCCCGTGAGAGAGGCGCGGCCGGTGTTGCGTTTCACCAGAACGTTCGGTTCGCCGGCGTCGCGCGCGCCGTTGCCGTTGGCGTCGACAAAGGTGAGGCCGTTGAACGTGCCGGGTCCCCGCGCGATGAGGTCGCTCATCATCGTCGAGAAGGCGAATCCTTCCCAGCGAAGGCGGCGCATGAAGTCGGCGTTCGGCGACAGATCGACGCGGGAACCGACCTCGTAGTTGATACTTCCTTCCGGTTTCAGGTCCGGCTCCGGAACCTCCTGCCCGCCCAGCCCGCTGGTCACGAGGCCGGAGAGATCGTTGACGTTGGGCGCGCGGAAGCCCTGCGAGACCCCGCCGATGAGGTTGAGACCATCCGCCACGCCGTACCGGACGCGGACGTTGCCGGTGAAGGCGCGGAAGGTGGCCCGAAGGCGCGGAAACGCGGTCGTCTGGCTGATGTCGGCGTTCACCCTCGACCAGGAGTAACGCCCGCCGGCGATGAGGTCCAGGTCGTCCAGGGGCGTGACGGTGTCCTGGGCGAAGAGGTCGAAGAGGTTGGCGTCGGAGTTGTCGGGAAAGGTGCCGGCCCGGCGCCGGAAGGTCAGCGCGGTGCGGTTAAAATCCTCGCGCGAGGAGTTGACGTGGTCGTGGTAATACTCGGCCCCGATGACGACGCTCGACCATTCGCCGAAATCGAACCGCCCCTGCGCCCCCTGGCCGAAGGAGACCACCTGGTCCATCTCCCGCCTCCGCGTGGTGGGGGCGTTCTTCTCCACACGGTCCTGGTTGTCGGTCTGGCCGATGAGCGAGGTGGTGGCTGACGCCGCCTTCACGACCTCCCCCTCCGCGCCGCTGAAACCGTAGCGGAAGAGGCCCACGTCGGTCTGCTGCCGTTTCTGGGCGCGCACCAATCGCGCGCCGGAATCAACCTGGTCTTTGCGGTCCAACCCGGCCTGGTGAACGCGGGCGTAGCCCAGCGTGAGGGCGTGGCCGTCGGCCGGCGTCCAGCGCACGCGGGCGTCGGCGTCGTCCTCCCGGTAGTCGGTGAGGTCCTGGAGGCCGGTATGGCGGCCGCCGCGCAGGTCGGCGAAGTTACGGCGCGTATACCCTGCCCGCGCGCCCACCCCGTCGGTGGAGACCTCCCCCGCGGCTCGCCCCGTGGTCTCCCGGTTGGCGGAGGCGTAGCGGCCCATCCCCTCGGCGCCATACGAGAGATCGGACGTCACCGCCGGATCGCGCGGGATGAGGTTGATGGTTCCGCCCAGCGCGTCCGCGCCGTAGAGCGACGACGACGGCCCGCGGAGCACTTCGACACGGTCCAGCGTGAAGGCGTCAACCGTGTTCAGGTACTGATTGGGGCCGGAGCGGAAGATGGTGTTGTTGAACCTGACGCCGTCGTACAGGATGAGCACCTGGTTCCCCGTAAGGCCGCGGATGAACGGCGAGCCGTCGCCCGCGCGCGTGCTCTGCGTGACGATCCCGATCTCCTCTTGCAGCGCCTCCGGCGTCGTGCGCGAGAGGCGCTCGCGCATCGCACGGGCGTCGACCACGTTCACCGCCACGGGCGCGTCGAAGACCGCCACCGGCTCGCGCGTGGCGGTGACCACCATCTCCGGCAGCGGGTGGTCAGCCGCCGACGATTCCCCGGCGCGGGCGGTGGCGACGGACGCCGCCACCAGAACCGCGACCACCATGAGACCAAGACGCGCGGGCGACCTTGGCGTCGAGAAACAGGGAGATGGAAGGGGACACGGGTCCCCACGGAGGATGGGCGGCATTTTTGCCCTATGGAATGGCGCGACGAGCGGCCTGCCGGCTGGCGCGCCGGAAGCGGCACACGCCGCGCGGAGGTTCCCGACCGACTCCTTAACGAAGCGGCCGCTCGTGGGTTCATTGTCCACGGGGGTTTTGGGGTTCCTCGGACCTTCCAGAACCTATTCCAGCAGGTCATTCGGTCGGCGGGCGGCGCAGCCGCTCCGCGCCGGGGCGTGAGGGTGGTCACCAGCCGCCCCAGGGGGCCGCGCCGCCGCCGTCCCCGCCCGGATCGTCCCGGCCCGCTTCGTCGGCGGCCATGGCACGGCGCAGGCGGGCGGCGCGGCGGCGCAGGCGCCAGACGGCGAGGACGAACACGATGATCATCGCGGCCGAAATGCTCTCCCACTCGTGCATCGTCAGCCAGTTCCAGATCGGGGGGCCGGGCGGCGTCACGGAGAGCGCCCAGGCGGCGTACACCGTCTCCAGCGGCGCGCCCAGCAGCGCGGCGGCGGCGGCGTCCAGGCTCTCGCCCCGGCGGAAACGGTCCAGCAGCGCGCGCACGGTTCCAGCGCCGCCGCGCTGCTCCAGGTGGCCCACGAAGGCGGCCGAGGCCGCGTAGGCCACCCGCCGGCGGCCCACGGCCTCCGGGAAGCGGCTGGTCATCTCCGCCAGGGGCGGCAGGTCCCCCGTGCCGGCGGCGGTGATGAGGTCGGCGCCGGAGCCGAAGAAGGGCTTCTCGGAGGCCCACTGGCAGATGCCCTCGTTGAGCCAGATCGGCAGCCGGCGGTCCGCGGTCTCCACCGTGGCGAGGAAGAGGTGACAGAGTTCGTGGGTGAACACCGTGTCGAGATCGGCCGCGGGGTCGTTCCGCACGGCCGAGAGGTCCAGGAAGACCAGGCGCAGGAAGGGATAGGCCAGGCCGGAGATCTCCAGCGGGGCCGGCGGCAGCGACCGCTCCCGCAGCGCCCGGTCCAGCGCGTGGCGGTCGGCGACCAGCACGAAGCGCGCCTCGCCCGGCAGGGCCAGGCCCAGCCGCCGGAAGAGGTCCGCGGCGCGAGCGTCAAAAAGTTCCACCAGCCGCCGCGCCAGGTCGGCGCGAGAGCCGTCGTGCTCCACCGCCACCAGGCCGGACGCGCCCTCCTCTTCCACCTCGCCGGGGGTCGCCGCCCCGGCGCGGCGCCCGGGGAACGAAACGACCAGGAGTGCCAGGAGGGCCAGGAAACCGAGCGCGGCGCCCCGCCTCCGGCGGCCAACGGCGCGGGCGGGCGTCATGGCGGCCCCGCGCGGACGGTGATGGCGTTGGGCGTGGCCGGGCAGGCGAAGAAGCAGAGGCCGCAACCCGTGCACCCCTCGGCACGGATGACCGGCACGCCCTGGGTGAAGACCACCGGGTTCTCCGGCAGCGGGCAGGCCCGGGCGCAGGCCGTGCATGCTTTCCCCTGGTAGGCCCAGCAGTACATTTCGCTGATGCGGGCGTGGCCCATGCGGACCGCGTGCCACTGAAGCGGACGCAGCGCGCCCGACGGGCAGGCCCGCTGGCAGGGCAGATCGCGGCACAGGCGGCAGGCGACCTCGTTGACGAAGAGCGCCGGCGTGCCCACGCCCAGCCCGGCCTCCGGGCCGAGGTAGCGGATGGCGCCGTACTCGCAGGCCGGCGCGCACTCGTGGCACCGTTCGCAGGCCGTGAGGAATTCCAGTTCCGTCCCGGCGCCGGGCGGGCGCATCCACCGCGCCGGCGCGACGCGCGACTCAATGGCGCCGGCCGCGGCCTCGGCCACCCGGACGCGCAGCCTCGCGAACCCGCCCCGGAAGAACTCCCGCCGCGACACCGGCGCCGGCGTCGGCGCGCGCGTCTCACCCGAGAGCGCCGCTCCGGATCGCGCGGGCGCCACCCGTCGGAGGAAGAACCTCACCGCGCCCGCCGCGCCGCGCAGAAGCCCGCGGCGCGCATTCTTGTTTTCGCCGCGATCCCCTCCCCCAGCGTGGCTCTCGGACATCCCGGGGAAACCGTCACCCCGCCGCGCCGGAGCGCCCGGACGGATCGTCGCCCGGCGGGCCACCGCCCGGGACCGCGCCGGCG
>JACQVU010000154.1 GCA_016209585.1 Planctomycetota bacterium | reverse complement strand
TCCGTCAGCCGGCTGACGAAATAATTGTACGCCAGGATGGTGGGAATCGCCACGACCAGCCCGGCGACCGTCGTGATGAGCGCTTCCCACACCCCTCCCGCCAAGTCGGCGGGACTGACCGGATTGGCCCCGACGGCCTTCGCCTGGATGACTTGAAACGCCCGCACCAGCCCGGTCACCGTGCCCAGCAGCCCCAGGAGCGGCGCGACGGCGGCGAAGACGGTGAGCGCGGACAGCCCGCGCTCCAGGGCGGGGGCTTCGCCGCGCAGGGCTTCCTCCATGGCCGCGTCCAGCGCGGCGCGCCCCCCGCCGCGCGCCGCGAGACCGGCCGCGACAGCGCCGGCCAGCGGCGCGCGGGGCGAGGCGCGGCAGAACGCCAGCGCCTCTTCCCAGCGGCCGGCCGCCAAGTCGGCGTTCAGGCGGGTCGTGAACGGCGCCAGCCGCCGTTCCATCCCCAGCAGCGCGCGCGCCCGGCCGGCGGCCACCACCAGGGCGGCCAGCGCCACCAGCCCCAGGGGAACCATCACCGGCCCGCCCGCGCGCATCGTCTCCCAGAAAGTCCGGCCGGCCTGCCGGCGGGCGTAGGCCAGACCGCCGGTCACGTCCAGGGGCGCCAAGGCCCACGATTTCCCCTCGGCCGGCGGCGCGAAGAAGGCCCCCAACGCGGAGCGGTCGCCGCCGCCCAGCAGGTCGGCGCGCAACCGCCACCGCGCGCCAGTGTCGTCCCGCGCGACCACGTACACGTCGCCCGCGGCGTCGCGCGCGTAGGCCGCGATCTCGCCCACCCGCGCCACGGTCACCTCCCGCTCGGCCCCATCGTCTCCCGCCAGACGGGTCTGGACGGCCGTCACCACGCCACCGTCAGCCAACTCGCTCAGCAACGTCTCCGCGCAGGTCGCGACGGTCGGCTCCGCCTCGCCGCCGGCGGTGGTCGCCCCGCCCGGCCGGCCCACCGTCGCCAGCGAGGCTGCCCGCCGCGCGCCGTCCGTCCGCTGGCGCGTGGCCAGCAGGTCGCGCGCGCCGCGCCGAAACGCATCCCAGCGCTCGGCGTCCCCCGCCAGCCGCTCGCGTTCGGCGGCGGCGCGGCGCGAGCCTTCCCGCGACTCGCGCAGGTCGGCGTCAGCCTTCGCCAGGTCGGTGCGGAGCGTGGTGAGCCGCGCCAACAGGTCGGCCCGCTCACGTTCAATGACCTCTTCCTCTTTCGCCGAGACCTCGCGTTCCCGCGCCAGTTCCTCCCGCGCGCGCCGCAACGCCTCCGACACCTCCGCGCCCAGCGCCACATCGGGCGCGGCCACGGCCAGAGCCACGGCGAGAAGCGTCAGGTTGACGCGACTCATGGCGCGCCTCCAGCCGCCGGGCCAGCCGCCGGCGCGGGGCGCGGGGCGAGGGACGAGGGGCGAGGGGCGAGGGGGGAGGGAAGCGGCAGCGGCAGCGTGACCGGCTCCGGCGTGCGCTGTTTGCGCAGCACGCGCAAGGCGGCCGCCGTCTCCCCGGCGGCGCGGGGGTCGGCGATCGCCATCCACTCCCGTGATCCCACGGTCTGGAGGAAGCAGTGCCCGCGCGCCTCGTCCAGCGCGACCAGGGCCACTCCCCCGACGCGCACCACCGGCAGCAGCAGCGTCTCTCCCGCCCTCTCCGGCGGTGTCACTTGCTCCTCGCCGGCCTCGCAGAACCGGCCGAGGGCGATCTCGCGGTCCAGCAGCGCCAGCGCCCGGCGCAGGGCGTCAGCCAGCGCCTCCGGTTCGTCGGTCAAGCCGGTCGTCAGATCGCGGGCGGCGGCCACGCGCTCCTCCCGCCGCCAATCCAGCCCCTGGTCGGCCCGCGCCGTGAGCGCGGCGGAAAGCCGCGTCACCGTCGCGCGTACCTCGTCGGCCAGGGAGCGGGCATCGATCGTCGCGGCGCGCAGGGCATCGATCTCCGGCTGAGACCGCGCCGCCTCCGCCCGCGCCGCGGCCAGTTCGTCGGCGCGCACGCGGCCCTCTTCCGTCACCAGCCGTATCTCGGCCTCCAGTTGCGCCTTCTCTCCCCGCCACGCGCGGCGGCGGTCGGCGCGGGAAAGCCGCATCACGCGCAGGTCGCGCACCGCCTGCTGCACGTCACCGGCCGGCGCGACCTCCGCCGCGGCCGTGGCGGGCGGCTCATCCTGGGCGCGCGCGCCGGGCCACCGCCCGCCGGGCTGGAGGAGAAGCGCGGCGCACAGCGCAAAGGCGGCGCCCGCGCGGCGGAGGGTGAGACTCATGCTGGTGGGGGAAGCAGTCATGCCTGAGGTGAAAGGATACCGAGACAGTGTTGCGGCGCAAGTGATGCAGGGAGGTGACAGTGACCGGCCCACCGGCGCGGGAATAATGAGCACATGGTCTTCATATCATCAAGAAACAGGCCCGGCGGCCCTGGAGGCGGAAAACGGGGTCATGTGGCGTTCGCGGCACCGCGATTGCTCTGGCGCGGAGGTGTCGGTCGGTTCTTCAACACCAGAGATCACTCACCTCGAAACAAGCGCAACTCCTATGCCGGGCAGCCGTCCCCTTCAGATCGTCACCTTTGTGTTGCTCTCCCTGACGCCGATGGGGCGGCTGCCCGGCGAGGAATCGCCAGCCGCGCCTCCCACCTCTCCGACCGTGCCCTCAGCGTCGGCGGCTGCTCCCGCCCCCGTCGCGGCCCCGGTCCCGGCTCCAGCAGCCGCGCCGGCCGCGGTCAACCGGCCGAAGGGGGAGCCGACGCTGCCGGCGGTGGAGAGCCGCGCGCCGCGGACGTGGCGGTCGACGAAGTCGGAACTGGACTACCCGCGCTCGGTGAACGTGATCGACGCGGAGGAGATGGCCCGGACGCCGCGCGGCGTGGCCATCGACCAGTTGCGCTTCGAGCCGGGCATCTGGATGGACCACCGCACCACCACCACCACCGACCCCGTGATGCGCGGCATGGCCGGGGGCAACCTTTTGTACACGGTGGACGGGAACACGGTGTCGACGCTGTGGGGCGAAGGCGGCTTCGGCAGCGACGACATGTACGGAAAAGTGGACCCCTTCACCGTGGAGCGCATCGAGGTGATCCGCGGTCCCGGGTCGGTGCTCTACGGCTCCAACGCGCTCGGGGGCGTCGTCAACCTCATCTCGCGCTCGGCGCCGCACGACTACACCGAGAACAGCGATATCGCGTACGGTGGCGCGACCCGCACGTCGTACGGCAGCGCGGCCGACGCCTACACCGCGCGGCAGGAAGGGTGGGTGGCCGGTTCTTTCTACCGGTTGCTGGTGGGCGCCACGGCCATCGACGCCAACGACGTGGAGGGCGGCCGCGGCGAGGGCACGTTCCGCAACACCTCCGGCGAGGACTACAACTACGACCTCGCCGTTGACGCGCGGCCGGTCGACAAGATCGACCTGCGCCTCACGTGGCAGGACACGGATCGCAACCACACCCACCGCTACTACCGGCCGTTCCAGGACAATTTCAACGACCGCGAGGCGCTGGCGCTGAGTGTGGTTCTCACCGAGCCGGCCCCCTGGTGGGAGCGCGTCGAGGTCTCTTACTACCTCCAGGAGAAACGCGACCGCCGCCGGTTCAACGAGAGCGTGAAACTGGCCAACGGCATCACCCTGGGCGCGCCCCGCGGCGAGGCCGTCACCCGCACCTGGGAACCGCGCGTCGAAATGGTGACCCGCGCCGGCGACCACGCTTTCACCTACGGCGCCATGGCCGAAATGTCGCGCGGCGAAAGCCCCGACGACGAAGAGTTCACCTACGAGTTCGCCGGCCAGCACTGGAAGTCGTCGCCCGACGCGCTCTGGCGCAACCTGGGGATCTTTGGCCAGCACGAGTGGGAGGCGACTGACTTCCTCACCGTCACCTCCGGCCTGCGCTACGACACCTTCCGCTTCGGCGCCGCGCCGGACGGCAGCGTGGCGGTGGCGCCGGCGGTCAACCCGGCGTCGCTCGGCATCCACGACCAGACCGGCGCCGTGACCGGCGGCGTCGGCGCCACGGCCGACGTGGCTGACGGCCACAAGGTCTTCGCCAACTTCTCCCGCGGCTTCCGGCAGTTCGCGCCCGTCCTCTCCGTCGCGCAGGTCGGCGGCGGCGTGCGCGTTCCCAGCGGCCTGCTGGACCCCGTCTGGTCCTACTCCTGGGAGGTGGGCTACAAGACCCGCCAGCCCGTCTGGCAGGCGGAGGCCTCGTTCTACCGCACCCGGTTCGACGGTTTCAGCACCGACGACGTTCCGGGAACCTTCCTCGGCCAGGACTGGTTCGACTTCAACGGCAACGGCACGCGCGACGGCACCGAGAACGTCGTGGTGTTCAAGACCCGCGGCTGGGCCTACGTCTACGGTGTCGACGCCGCCGGCGAGACCCGCCTCTCCGACATCTGGGATCTGCCGGACCTCTGGACCGTGGGCGCGAACTTCTCCTGGAACATCGGCTCCACCTCCGCCCGCGAGGCCACCGGCCGGCGCACGCCGGTGCGGTTCGTCCAGCCGGCGCACGGCGTGCTGCGCGCCAAGTGGGAGGACGCCGACAAGGACGGCCACCCCCTCGGCCTCTGGACGGAGGTGGTGGGCGAGTCCGCCTTCCGCTTCACCCAGATCCCGCTGGAGCGCAAGAACGACCCCGTCTATCGCCGCGACCCGGCGCGCTTCCACTACGACAAGACGGTGCCGATCATCCGCAGCCGCGCCGACAACGCGGGCATTCCGCGCCACCTGCCGGGGTGGAGCGAACTGCACCTTTACGCCGGCTACCGCGTGAACGACAACCTGACGTTCACGGCCGGCGTCGAGAACATCGGCGACGTGAGCGTGCGGCGCGCCCACAGCCGCATGAGCGATCCGGGAACCAACTTCACCTTCGGCCTCACGGCCACCTATTGATCGTCGCGGCGTTTCGCACCGCAGGTGGAGGCGGGGCCGGGCGGTCCAACCCGACCGACCGTCCGGCCGCCGGACATGGGTCCGGCGTTCCGCCTCCACCCGCCTTTTCCGCGAATTGAAAGCGGGCGGCGGCGAAAGGGAATCTTTGACGCACCGGCCGTCGCGGGGTAAGAACCTATTTCAGTAGGTGCTGCGCAGGCGGCGGGCGAGCGAGAGGGTCGGGAACGAGGAGCGGTGGAACGGCAGTATTTCGGAGATCAATACGGCGTTTCACCGCGACGAAGTTACCGACCCTCGCAGCCGCCCGCCGACCGCATGACCTACTGAGATAGGTTCTAAGTCTGGGGGAGTCTCTCCCTGGAACGCGCGCGCCGCCCCCCGCCCCCGCCATGCTCGACGAAAAGACCTACTACCAGATCACGCGCGATGTCATGAAAGACATCTGCCGCCGCGTGGACGAACTGGCGCGCGACGACGTGCAGGCCGACATCACCGCCGGCGGGCTGATCATCGACTTCGCGGATCGCCGGAAACTGGTGCTCTCGCAGCAGACGCCCGCCCGGCAACTCTGGCTGGCGGCGCCCAGCGGGGGCTTCCACTTCGACTATGACGCGGCCACGGGGACCTGGAAGGACACCAGGGACGGCGGCGAACTTTACGCGCGGATCGGCGCGCTGATCCGCGAGCGCGTGGGCGGGAGCCTGCGCTGGTAGCAGGAAATCCGCCTCCCGCGCGGCGCGGGGACGGGAATCAGGGCCGGAACACCCCGGCGCGCTCCATCTCGTCGAGCAGGTGAAGGGTCTGCCCGCCGATGCGCTCGCCGGACACGATGAAGTCGCTGTTCACGCTCTTCTCCTCTTCCGTCCAACTGCCGCTGACCCAGCGGTAGAGGTTTCGCGGCAGGGCGGAGCGTTGCCAGCCCATCATCTGGTAGCGCTGCACGCTGATGAGTTCGACCATGGGCTTGTTCAGCGCCATGGGGATCGTGACGCCGGAGCCGTGCTCCACGATGGCCAAGTGGCACCCGTTGCACCAGCGCAGTTGATCCGCCAGCGGGCGGCCGATGCAGGTGTCGACGTCGGGGCGGGCGAGCACCTTGGGGAAGTTGTTCCGGGCGGCGGCCAGGTTCATGGACTGCAACACGAACCGCGCGCCGGGGTACTTCCGCTTCACCAGGTCGAACGCGGCAGAGAGGTGGGTGTCGCCGTCGGCCACGCGGCGGGACTCGCGCACGCCGACCCAGACGCGCGGCCGGCCGGCGCCGGGGTGGGGCGGGAAGGCGGCGCGCAACTTCTCCACGAACTCCGGATCGCACCGCGGGCCGGGCCGGCCCACGGTCATCTGGAAGTGCAGCACCGGCTGGGCCGGCATGCAGACGAACCGCGCGTACCACGGCCCCTTGCGCGCCACGTGGACGATGCGGTCCCAGCACCCCAGGGCTTCCTCGAGGGGCGCCAAGTCGCCGGTGCTCACCAGCGTGGCGCCGAAATGGGCCGGTCGCAGGCGGGTGGCGTGGCGCCAGGCGCCGTGCAGGTAGTCGAACACCTGGTGGAAGAGCACCGGCTGGGTGTCGGTGAGGTAGATGATGTCGGAGCCTTTGCGGCCCGTGAGGTCGCGCACCCCCACGATCTCCGGGTTCGGGCCGTTGCTCGCCAGTTTGAACTCATCAAGGGCGATCTCCAGCCGCGCGCGGCTGTCGGTGCGCAGCGGGGAGACGTTGGCGAGTTCAGCCTTTTCGTTCTTTCCCGGAATGGCGACCAGCACGGCGCCGCCGAAGTTCTCGAAGAAGACCATCCACTGCGGCTTTCCGGCGCAGAGGTCGCAGGTGAAGACGCAACCGGCGACTTCGCCGGCGCTGAGATATCGGGTGTAGGACGAGCGGACAAGATGCTCGGATCGCCCCGCCCCGTCGCAGTAGGGGCAGGGCGCTTCCACCGCGCCGAGGATCACCAGTTGGCGTTGCCAGCGGTGGGGAATCCACGAGGCCACCGCCCGCTCGGCGTCGGTCTCCTCCGACAGGAGGGTGTCCCAGCACTGGAAGTACTGGGTATAGCGGATCAGGCGGTCCACGGGACCTGAATCCCGTCACCCGCCGATGCCGTCCGCGCCGAAGTAGGAAGCCATGGCGTCGAGGTCGCGGGAGAGCGCCTCGGCGTGGGATTCCATCAGGTCGCGGATCGAGAGAATGCCCTGCACCCGCCCCTGCCCGTCAACGATGGGCAGGTGCCGGAAGTGGTGGTCGGCGCACAACTGCAGCGCCTCGCCCGCGGTGGTGTCGGAGTGAATCGAGGTGCACGGGCTGGTGACCACCAGCGCGAGTTTCGTGGCCGACGGGTTCAGCCCCTTGATGACCACGCGGGTCATCAGGTCGCGCTCGGTGAAAATGCCGTGCAGTTTGCCGTCTTTCACCACGGCCGCGGCGCCGACCTTGGCCTTCACCATGGCGTCCACCGCCTGCAAGACGGTGGCGTCATGGTTCACGGTGCAGGGAGGGGTGTGGGCGATCTTCAACACTGACATGCTCTCCTCCTTCCAGTGGCGCGACCTCCGCCTGTCACGTTTCTCGCACCGTCGCGCCACGGCGGCGGGAAGCCCGTTGGCGGCGACTTTCCTATGAGAGACTCTCCATCACCTGCTCCAACACCTCCCGCCCCGGACGGGTGGACGACTGCGGCAGCGTGGCCAGCGGCTCGTCGACCATGCCCATCTGCTCGATGAAGGAGAGGGACGGGCTGGGGTTGTGGTAGATGAGGCCGGTGTGAAACCGGCGCTCAATCTTGTCCTGAGCCAGCAGGTTCAGCGCCCCGGCGCGGTTGGCGGGATCGTAGTCGGTGGCCAGTTTCGTGAGGGTGATCTTGCCGCCGTCGGGGAGGTCGATGACCTTGGTCTTGCCGGGATCGACGTCCACCAGCATCGGCTCGAAGTGGGGGACGAAGCCGATCTCGTGCAGGGGGTCTTCCTGGGCCTTGGCGAACTTGTACGACTTCGTCGACCCCTCGTGGTTGTTGAACGTGATGCAGGGCGAGACCACGTCGAGCACCGCCATGCCGGGGTGGGCGATGGCCGCCTTGAGCAGTTGCAGCAACTGCTTGGTGTCGCCGCTGAACGAGCGGGCCACGAACGAGCACCCCATCTCAATGGCCAGCGCGCAGCAGTCGATGGGGTAAGACTCGTTCACGTCCACCCCGCCCTTGCGCACCGACCCCCGGTCGGCGGTGGCGCTGAACTGCCCCTTGGTGAGGCCGTACACGCCGTTGTTCTCGATGACGTAGACCATCCGCACGTTGCGCCGCACCGTGTGGAGGAAGTGCGAGAAGCCAATGGAGGCCGTGTCGCCGTCGCCCGAGACGCCGATCAGCGCCAGCCGGCGGTTGGCCGCGGTCACCCCGGCCGCGATGGCCGCCATGCGCCCATGCACGGCGTTGAACCCGTGCGACTTGCTGAGGAAATAGGCCGTGGTCTTCGACGAGCAGCCGATGCCGGAGAGTTTCGCCAGGCTCCATGGTTCGACCCCGCTTTCCCAGTAGGCGCGGGCGATCTGGCCGGTGATCACGTCGTGGCCGCAGCCGGCGCAGAGCGTGGAGGGCAGCCCCTTGTAGTCGGGAAGTTGCCGGTTGAGCCGGTTGACCGCCGGGGCCTGGGGCGTGGGCGTTGAGGTTGGCGTCGCGGTTGCCATGCGGGTTGTCACCTCTTCTCCTGTTTCACGATCCCCTCCACCACGGAGCGGGCGTCGATGGGATCCCCGCTGTAGTGGAGCACGCTGCGCACCCGGCTGGCGCTCTCCGGGAACTCGGCCGCGAAGATGGCGCGCATCTGGGCGTCACGGTTCTGCTCCACCACGTAGGTCACGCGGTGGCTCGAAAGAAACTCCTTCACCCGGACGTGGGCCGGCAGCGCCAGGACGCGCAGGTAGTCGGTCTCCAGCCCCTCCTCCAACCGGAGGAGGTGGCGGGCTTCAGCCACGGCCTCGTCGGAGGTGCCGTAGGCGATGACGCCCACCGGCGAGCCGGTCAAGTCTTCTTCGGGCGGCGGCAGTTCCCGGCGCACGGTCTCGAACTTGCGCGCCAGGCGGTCCATGTTGCGCTGCCAGTCGGCCGGTTTCTCCGTGTAGGTGGCCCGCTCGGTGTGGCCCGTGCCGCGGGTGAAGTAGGCCGCGAGGTCATGGTCGGTGCCGGGCAACGTGCGGTAGCAGATGCCGTCGCCGTCGACGTCTTTGTACCGCGCGAACTGTCCCAGGCGGTCGAGATCGGCCGCCGTGAGCACCTTGCCGCGGTCTTCCCGGTGCGTCGGCATCTCGAACCGGTCCGACATCCAGTAGTTCATCCCCAGGTCGAGGTCCGTCATCATGAAGACCAGCGTCTGGTAGTGCTCCGCCACGTCGAAGAGGCGGGAGCCCATCTCGAAAGCCTCTTTCGGGTTCTTCGGGATGAAGAGGATGTGTTTAGTGTCGCCGTGGGAGAGGTAGTATGCCTTGAGCATGTCGCCCTGGCAGGTGCGCGTGGGCAGGCCGGTGGATGGCCCCATGCGTTGCACGTCGACGATCACCGCCGGGATCTCGGCGAAGTAGGAGAGGCCGGCGATCTCCGACATGAGCGAGATCCCCGGCCCGGAGGTGGTGGTGCAGGCGCGCGCCCCCACCCACCCCGCGCCGACCACCATGCCGATCGCCCCCAACTCGTCCTCCGCCTGCACCGCGCAGAAGGTGGCCTTCCCGGTCGCCGCGTCCTTGCGGTGCTCGCTCAGGTAGTCGATGAGCGCCTCCGCGCAGGTCGACGAGGGCGTGATGGGGTACCACGCCAGGAACGTGCACCCGCCGAACGTCAGCCCCAGCGCCGTGGCGTTGTTCCCTTCGACGATGATCTTCCCCTTGGTCTTGTCCAGCCGCCGCAGGAGGAAAGGGTCTTTCTTCCGGAGATGTTCCGCGGCCCACGCCCACCCCTTGCGCGCGCAGACAACGTTGATCTCCGCCGCCTTGGCCTTGGCCGCGAACTGCTTGTGGATGGCGGCGTCGATGGCCTCCATCTCGATGTTGAGGAGCCACCCCACCACCCCCACGTAGGCCATGTTCACGACCATCTTCCGCAACTTCACGTCCACGTCCTTCACCATCTCGTCGAACGGGCACTCGTAGACGATGAGGTCGTTCCGCTTCAGGAAGCCCTTGAGCGCGGTGCGCAGCAGCAGCACCGCGCCGGGACGCAGTTTGGCGAGGTCATCCTCCACTGACTCCTCGTTCATCGCGATAAACACGTCGGGGGCGACGCGTTTGGCGATCCAGCCGTCGCCGTTGGCGCGGATGGTGAACCAGGTGGGCAACCCCTGGATGTTGGAGGGGAAGAGGTTCTTGGCGCCCACCGGCACGCCCATGCGGAAAATAGACCGCATGAGCACCAGGTTCGCCGACTGCGAGCCGGTGCCGTTGGAGGTGGCGACCTCAATCACCAGGTCGTTGACGATCGTCTCACCCGTGTAGGTCGCCGCGGCCGACGGCGCGATTTCGGTGGCTGTGCCCATGCGCGGACGCGCTCCTTCGCCGGTTGTGCCGCGCGGCGTCGGACATTGCCTTCGACGCCCCGCGGATCGGGTAACGGCCTCAATATATCGCTCGCCAATCCACGGCGGGCAAGCCTTTTCGCGCGAAATCTCGCCCGCCCCCACGGGGGACGGGGGACGAGGGACGAGGAGACGGGGAGACGGATATCCCCAGCACCCAACACCCAGCACCCAGCACCCAACACCGCGGTACTCCGCCCGCCCCTAGCCCCCGATCGGGATGGACTTCAGGTTGGTCTCCAGCCAGGCGCGGTCGTCGTCCTTGGTCACGTTGACGGCTTCCGCGCGCGCGAGCGCCAGCCAGTGGTCACGCTGGGAAGGGTCGCGACCGACAGCAGAGGCGCGGGCCAGCGCCTCGAACGCGAACGCCAGGTAAAAGCCGCCGATGGCGTTCGCCACGCAGATTTCGCGGCAGCGGCGCGCGTGGTGCAGCGCCGGCTCGGCCCGGCCGAGAACGGCGTAGACGCGAGAGACCTGCCACTCGCCGATCGAGAGTTCCACCGGGCCGCCTACGGCGCTCCAGTGGTGCCGCGAGGCGTGGGCCGCATGCACCATGGCGTCGTTCTCTTCCTCTGTTCGTGGCGCCTGCTCCAGAAGGTCCCAGACGTAGTTGAACAGGGTGGCGGCGATTTCGCGCTGCACCTTGGGATCGAACTTCGGGGCAGCCACCGGCATGGGAAACTCCTTTCAGGGGCGAGAGGCGCGGGGCGCGTGGCGAGAGGCGGGCGGAGTACCGCGGTGTTGGGTGTTGGGCCCAGCACCCAGCACCCAGCACCCAGCACCCAACACCC
>JACQVU010000168.1 GCA_016209585.1 Planctomycetota bacterium | reverse complement strand
GTGTTGCGCGCGCTGACCGGCTCGGCCGCCCGCGCGTTATCCGGAGCAACCGGCGGCCAGGACCGCGCCCTGCGTGGCCTGCGGGAGGCCGCGGAGCGCGCGCGCCTGGTTCCGGTCGCGACGCTCTTCCCGGCGCTGGAGCGCCTGGCCCGCGACTGCGCCCGGAGCGTCGGCTGCCTCGCCCGCTTCCAGGCTCGCGGCGGCGAGGTGCGCGTAGAGGGTCGCACGCTGGCGGCCGTGAACAGCGCCCTGGTGCAACTGGTGCGCAACGCCGTGGCCCACGGCATCGAGCCGGAGGCGGCGCGCCGCGCCGCCGGCAAGCCGGCGGAGGGTCGGGTGACGGTGGCGGTGACCCGGCGGGGCCGTTCGGTGGTCTTTTCCTGCGAGGACGACGGCTGCGGCCTGGACCTGAACGGCCTGCGCCAGGCCCTGGTTCAGGGCGGCGCGCCGGTCGACGCCGCGCGGGCCATGGGGCCGGAGGCGCTCCTCTCGCGGCTGCTGCGCGGCGGCCTCTCCACCGCGCCGGTGGTGACGGACGCCTCGGGGCGGGGTCTTGGCCTTTCGGTGGCGCGCGAGGCCGCGGAGTCTCTCGGCGGCGTTCTGTCAGCCCGAACCGAGGCGGGCCGCGGCTGCGCGTTCGACGTAACCGTGCCGCTCGCGCTGGCCTCGTTCGACGCGCTGCTTGTGGAGGCGGGCGGGGTGACCGCGGCCATTCCGCTGGAGGCCGTCCGGGGGGCGGCGCGAGTCGCCGTGGCCGACCTGGCCCACGGCCCCGCCGGCGTCACCGCCACGGTCAACGGCGCGGTGTTGGCGTTCGCGCCGCTGCCGGACCTCCTGGGCATGGCGGCCGACGACCGACCGTCCCGGCGCGCCTGGAACGCCGCCCTGATCGCCGGCGACGGCGCGACCGCGGCGCTGGCCGTCGACCGCGTGCGCGGCGTGGAACACGTTCTCCTGCGCCCCCTGCCGCCCTCCTCGCCCGGCGGCGATTTGGTGGTGGGCGCGTTCCTCGACGCCGACGGCATCCCCCGGCTGGTGCTGGACCCCGACGCGCTGGCGCGCGCCGCGCGCGGCCGGCGGCCCGAACAGCCCGCGGGGCGAGCGCCGGCGGCCGTGCTGGTGATCGATGATTCCCTCACCACCCGCATGCTGGAGCGGAGCATCCTGGAGTCGGCGGGCTACCAGGTGGACTTGGCGGTCTCCGGCGAGGAGGCGCTGAAGATGGCCGGCCGGCGCCGGTACAGCCTCTTCCTGGTTGACGTGGAGATGCCGGGCATGGACGGCTTCACGCTCGTGGAGCGGTTCCGGGCCGACGCCGCGCTGCGCGACGTGCCGTCCATCCTCGTCACCTCCCGCGTGTCGGCGGAAGACCGGCGCCGGGGCGAGGAAGTCGGGGCGAAGGGCTACATCGTGAAAAGTGAGTTCGACCAGAACGCTCTCCTGGCCCGCATGCGCGACCTGATCGCGAAAGGGCCGTGAACCATGCCCCCCATTCGCGCGCTGCTCGTCGAAGACTCGGCCACCGTCCGCGCGCGGCTGCGCGAGGTGCTGGAGGCCGCCGGCGGCTTCGAGGTGGTGGGGGAGGCCGGCGACGGGGCCGCCGCCGTGGAGCGGTGCCGCGCGCTGCGCCCCAACCTGATCACGATGGACATGATGCTGCCGGTGATGAGCGGTCTGGCCGCGGTCGAATACCTCATGGCCCACCTCCCCACGCCCATTCTGATCGTTTCGTCGTCAACCAACCGGGGGGAGTTGTTCAAGACCTACGAGGCCCTGGCGGCCGGCGCGGTGGACGTGCTGGAGAAGCCGCGCGGCGACGAAAGCGACCACGCCTGGGAGGAGCGATTCGTGGCCGCCGCGCGCATGGTGGCGCGCATCCCCGTCATCACCCATCCCCGCGGCCGGCTGGCGACGGGGATCGGCGGCCCGGGGGCGGTGCACGCGGACGGCGCGGCGGGAAGCGCGGGCGGCGCGGCGGGAAGCGCGGGCGGCGCGCCGGAAACCCGCGTGGTCGCCATCGGCGCCTCCACCGGCGGGCCGGGCGCGGTGCTGGAAATCCTGCGCGGGTTGCCGGCCGACTTCCGCCCGCCCCTCCTCCTGGTGTTACACATCGGCGAGCCGTTCGGCGCGGCCTTCGCCGACTGGCTCGACGCCCAGACCCCCCGCCGCGTGCGCTACGCGCGGGAGGGCGAACCGCTGGTCGAGGCCGCGGGCGCGGTGGTGATGGCCCCGCCCGGCCGCCACCTGGTGGCGCGCGACGGGCGGTTGCGGCTTACCCAGGAGCCCGAGCGCCACTCCTGCCGGCCGAGCATCGACGTGCTGTTCGAGAGTCTGGCGCGCGAGCACGGCCCAGCCTGCGTCGCCTGCCTCCTCACCGGCATGGGGCGCGACGGCGCCGCCGGTCTCCTGGCGGTGCGCCGGGCCGGGGGCGTCACCATCGCGCAGGATGAGGCCACCAGCGTCGTCTACGGCATGCCGCGCGAGGCGGCGGAGATCGGGGCGGCGCGGGAGGTGTTGCCGCTGCCCCTGATCGCCGGGCGCATCGCGGCGCTGTGCCGCCCGCGCTCCCCGCGGCCGGTTTCCCGCGCCGGGGAAGTCTCATGATCGCCACGGTGGTCATCGTCGACGACAGCCTGACGGTCCGCATGGACCTGGCGGAGGCCTTCACCGACTCCGGCTTCGCGGTGCTGCCCTGCGCCACCATCGCCGAGGCGCGCCGCGCCCTGGACCGCAATCCGGTGGACATCGTGATCCTCGACCTGCTGCTGCCCGACGGCGACGGCCTGGAGTTTCTCGCTGAGATTCGCGCCGCGGTCGGGCGCGCGCCGCCGGCGGTGTTGATGCTCTCCACCGAGAACGAGGTGAAGGATCGCGTCCGCGGCCTGAAAGGCGGCGCCGACGAGTACGTGGGCAAACCCTACGACATCGAGTACCTGCTGGTCCGCGCCCGGCAACTCGCGCGCGGACGCCAGACGGCGGCCCCCGGTCGCCTGACCGTGCTCCTCATCGACGACAGCCCCACGTTCCGGGGCGAGCTCGCCGCCGCGCTGGAGGCCGACGGCTACCGCGTGCTGGCCGCCGCCAGCGGCGAGGAGGGGCTGCGCCTCGCGGCCGGCGAGCGCCCGGCCGCGGTCATCGTCGACGGCGTGATGCCCGGCATCGACGGCGCCACCGTCATCCGGCGCATCCGGCTCGACGCCGCGCTGCGCTCCACCACCTGCGTGTTGCTCACCGGCTCGGAGGAGCGCGGGGCCGAGTTGCGCGCCCTGGACGCCGGCGCCGACGCCTTCGTGCGCAAGGAAGAAGACCCGGCCCTCATCCTCGCGCGGCTCAGCGCCGTCCTTCGCCGGGCCGAGACCTCGGCGGCCGCGGAGCCGGCCACCACGCTGCTCGGCCCCAAGCGCATCCTCGCCGTCGATGACAGCCCCACCTACCTCGAAGAACTGGCCGCCGCCCTGCGCGGCGAAGGCTACGACGTGGCGCTCGCCCGGTCCGGCGAGGAGGCGCTGGAACTGCTCGCCGTCCAGCCTCCCGATTGCATCCTGCTCGACCTCATCATGCCCGGCCTCGGCGGCAAGGAGACCTGCTGGCGCATCAAGGCGTCGCCGGTGGTGCGTGACATTCCCCTGGTGATGCTCACGGCCGTGGAAGACCGCGCCGCCATGCTCGAAGGGCTGGGCGCCGGCGCCGACGACTACATCGCCAAGTCCAGCGAGTTCGCGGTGCTCAAGGCCCGCGTCCGCGCGCAAATCCGGCGCAAACAGTTCGAGGATGAGAACCGCCGCATCCGCCTCGACCTCCTGAAATCGGAACTGGAGGCCGCCGAGGCCCGCGCGGCCCGCGAACTCGCCCGCGAGCGCGCCGTCTACATCGACGAACTCCAGCGCAAACACCAGGAACTGGAGGCCTTCTCCTACTCCGTCTCCCACGACCTCCGCGCCCCGCTCCGCGGCATCGACGGCTTCTCCCGCGCCCTCGAGGAAGACTTCGCCGCCTCCCTCCCCGCGCCGGCCGGCGAGCACCTCGCCCGCATCCGCGCCGCCGCCCGGCGCATGAATGACCTCATCGACGATCTCCTGGAACTCTCCCGCGTCTCCCACCAGGAACTGCGCCGGCAACCGGTCGACCTCTCAGCCCTGGCGCGCGAGGCGTGCGACGCCCTTCACCGCCGCGACCCCGCCCGGCGCGTGTGCGTCGAGATCGCCGCCGGGCTGGACGTTGACGCCGACCCCAGGCTCCTCCTCACGGCGCTGGAAAACCTGTTGGGCAACGCCTGGAAATTCACCGCCAAGACCGAGAACGCCCGCATCGAGGTGGGCCGCGATCCCGGCCCCGCCGCCAGGGGAGAGCCGGCCTTTTTCGTGCGCGACAACGGCGCGGGCTTCCCCCTGGCGCTCGCCGGGCGCCTCTTCCGGCCTTTCCAGCGGCTTCATTCGGAAACGGAGTTCCCCGGCACCGGCATCGGCTTGGCCACGGTGGAACGCATCATCGGCCGCCACGGCGGGCGGGTCTGGGCCGAGGGCGAACCCGACCGGGGCGCGGCCTTTCACTTCACCCTGTCCGCGGCGGACGCGCTCAAGCGGCCCCGCCCGGCGAAATCCCAGGAGGATCGACATGGCGAAACCCTTGCGCGTGCTCATCCTTGAAGACAACCCCGACGACGCCTTGCTGCTGGTGCGCGAACTCCAGCGCGAGTACCAGCCCCTGGTTCACCGTCGGGTGGAAAGCGCCGCCGAACTCGAGGCCGCGCTGCCGGTCGAGCGCTGGGACGTGGTGTTGAGCGACTTCTCCATGCCGGGGTTCTCCGCCCCCGAGGCCCTGGCCATCGTCCGCGACCGCGGCCCGGAAGTGCCGTTCATCATCATTTCGGGCACGGTGGGCGAGGAGACGGCCGTCGCCGCCATCAAGGCCGGGGCTGACGACTTCCTGCTGAAGAGCCAGACCGCGCGGCTCATCGCCGTCATCGAACGCGAGCGCGAGGTCTACGCCACCCGCGCCGCCCGCCGAGCCTCCGAGCGCCGACTGGTCGAGAGCGAGGATCGCTACCGCCGCCTCACCGAGAACGCGCCCGACGTGATCTTTCGTTACCGCCTGGCCGACCCGCCGGGGTTTGAGTACGTCAACCCGGCCATGAGCGCCGTGAGCGGCTACACGCGCGACCAGTTCTACGCCGACCCCGGCCTGCTGGCCGCGTTGGTCCACGAAAACGACCAGGCCATCCTGGCGGAAGTGCTCGCCGGAGAGACAGCCGGCCTCATCCGCCTGCGCTGGATGAACCGCGACCACACCGTGGTGTGGACCGAGCAGCGCGTGGTCGTGGTGCGTGACGGGGCGGGCCAGATCGTGGCGTTGGAGGTGGTGGCCCGCGACGTCACCGAGCGGCGCCGCCTGGAGGAGGAGTTGCGGCAGTCGCAGAAGATGGAGGCCATCGGGCAGTTGGCCGGGGGCGTGGCGCACGACTTCAACAACCTGTTGACGGTCATGAACGGCCGGGCCGACCTCATCCTGGCCCGCGCCGGGCTGGACGTGGCCACGGTGCGCGCCGTGTCTGAAATCCGCGAGGCGGGAGATCGAGCCGCGGCGCTCACCCGGCAGCTGCTGGCCTTCGGCCGCAAGCAGGTGCTGGAGACGCGGGTGCTGGAAATGAACGGCGTGGTCGCGGAGACCTGCGGCATGTTGCGCCGGGTCATCGGCGAGCACATCGAGGTGATCACCGTGCTGGCGGCCGACACCGGGCGTGTGAAGGCCGATCCCAACCAGTTGTCGCAGGTGATCATCAACCTGGTGCTCAACGCCCGCGACGCCATGCCCCGCGGCGGGCGCCTGACGATCGAGACCTCCAACGCCGACCTGGACCTCACCTACACCCGCACGCACGTCGGCGCTTCCCAGGGGCGCCACGTGGCGCTGGCCATCAGCGACACCGGCTGCGGCATGACCGAGGCGGTGAAGGCCCGCCTTTTCGAGCCGTTCTTCACCACCAAGGAGCAGGGCCGCGGCACGGGGCTGGGGTTGGCCACGGTCTACGGCATCGTCAAACAGAGCGGCGGCAACATCTGGGCCTACAGCGAGGTTGGCCGGGGCACCACGTTCAAGGTTTATCTTCCCCGCGTGGACGCCGCGCCGGCGTCCTCGGAGAACTGGGATCGCCCGCCCTTCTCCGCCGTGGGCGGCGACGAGACCATCCTGCTGGTCGAAGACGACGAGATGGTCCGGGCCCTGGCGCAGGAGATTCTGGAAACCGTCGGCTACCGGATGCTGGTGGCGCACGACGGCACGGAGGCCTGCGCGGCGCTGGGGAACACCGAGGCCAAGGTCGATCTCGTGCTGACCGACGTCGTGATGCCGCGCTTGGGCGGTCCGGCGCTGCTGGAGCGCATGAGGGCGCTGCGGCCCGACCTGCGCTTCCTCTTCATGTCCGGCTACACCGCCGACGTGATCGTGCACGACGGGGTTCTGGACCCCGGCGCACACTTCATCGGCAAGCCTTTCACCCCCGACGCCCTGGCCCGCAAGGTGCGCGAGGTGCTTGACACCCCTGCTTCATGATGCGGAATGCGTGTGTGGCCCGACTTTCCCGCTTTCCGTCTTCAGCCGGGGAGCGCGCCAACGTAAAATACGGGTTTCTTTCTCCAGCCACCCGGCCACGCTGCGGCGTGCCGGGCGCCAACACCAGGCCCGCCATGCCCAACCCCACCGCCATCATCGAAACGACGCTCGGCGCGATCACGCTGGAACTGTTCCGCGACAAGGCGCCCCGCACCGTCGAAAACTTCGTCTCTCTCGCCGCGAAGGGCTTCTACAACGGCCTCCTCTTCCACCGCGTCATCAAGGGATTCATGATCCAGACCGGCTGCCCCAAGGGGGACGGCACCGGCGGGCCGGGCTACCAGTTCGAGGACGAGTTCCACGAAAGCCTCTCGCACTCGGGCAAGGGCATCGTTTCCATGGCCAACGCCGGCCCGAACAGCAACGGCTCGCAGTTCTTCATCACGCTGGCCGCCACCTCCTGGCTCGACCGCAAACACAGCGTCTTCGCCAAGGTGACGGCGGGCCTCGACGTGGTTGACAAGATTGGCGACGTGAAAACCGCCAAGCCCGGCGACCGGCCGATCACGCCGGTGAAAATGGTCCGGGTGGCCGTCAACTGACCATCGACAAGTGAACGTGTGCGAGCGTGGCGGGTCACGACCTGGTTCTCATCTTCGATTTCGGCTCGCAGTACACCCAGCTGATCGCCCGCCGGGTGCGCGAGCAGAACGTCTACTGCGAGATCGTTCACGGCGACTGCGACGCCGCCCGTGTGCGCGCCCGCGCCCCGAAGGGCATCATCCTCTCCGGCGGGCCGGCGTCGGTTTACCAGCCGGGCGCGCCCACCATGGACGCCGCGGTGCTCTCGCTCGGCGTCCCGGTGCTCGGCATCTGCTACGGGCTTCAACTCAGCGCCCATCTGCTCGGCCTCGTCGTCGCCCCCGCCGCCAGCCACGCGGCCGGGGGCGAGTATGGCCGGCGGGAGGTGCGCGTGGCCAACGCCGACGGCCTGTTCGCCGGGCTGCCGCCGGCGTTCACGGTCTGGATGAGCCACGGCGACCAGGTGGCTGACCCCGGCGGAGAGTTCGAGGTCCTGGCCTCCACCGACACCTGCCCCCTCGCCGCCCTGCGCCATCGGCGGTTGCCGCTCTACGGTGTGCAGTTCCACCCAGAGGTGACCCACACCGACGGTGGGCGCGAGATCGTGAGGAACTTCCTGCGCGGCGTGTGCGGCGCGGCCGGCGACTGGACGCCGTCCTCGTTCGTCGATGACGCCGTGGCGACAATACGCGCCCGGATCGGCGCCAACCACGTGGTCTGCGCGCTGTCGGGCGGCGTGGATTCCGCCGTGGTCGCGGCGCTCATCCACCGCGCCGCGCCCCGGCAACTTACCTGCGTTTTCGTCGACAACGGTCTCCTCCGCAAGGGCGAGGCCCGGCAGGTGGAGGAGACCTTCCGCGGCCATTTCCACATGGACCTGCGGGTGGTCGACGCCAGCCGCCGTTTCCACGAACGGCTGGCGGGGGTGGAGGACCCGGAAGAGAAGCGCATCCGCATCGGCCACCTCTTCATCGAGGTCTTCACCGAGGAGGCGCGCCACATCCCCGACGCCCGGTTCCTGGCGCAGGGCACGCTCTATCCGGACGTCATCGAGTCCGTCGCCGCCCACGGCGGGCCGACGGCCACCATCAAGCGGCACCACAACGTGGGCGGTCTTCCCCGGACGCTGCGGTTCGAACTTCTGGAACCCTTGCGCTTCCTCTTCAAAGATGAGGTGCGCGCCATCGGCCAGGCGCTCGGCCTGCCGGACCGCATCGTGTGGCGCCACCCCTTCCCGGGGCCGGGCATGGCCGTGCGGATACTCGGCCCCGTCACGCCCCAGCGCGTGGCGCTCTTGCAGGAGGCCGACGCCGTCACGCTCGACGAAGTGTGGAAGAGCGGGCTGGCGCGCGAGATCTGGCAGGCCTTCACGGTGCTGCTGCCGGTGCGCACCGTGGGCGTCATGGGTGACGGCCGCACCTACGACCACGTCGCCGCGCTGCGCTTCGTCACCAGCACCGACGGCATGACCGCCGACTGGGCGCGGGTGCCCCACGACCTGTTGGCGCGCATTTCCGCGCGCATCATCAACGAGGTCCGCGGCATCAACCGCGTGGTCTACGACATCTCGTCCAAGCCGCCCGCCACCATCGAGTGGGAATAGTTGTCGGTGCTCGGTTGTCGGCTGCTACGCGCTTCCCTCAGATTCGGAGGGCTGGTCGGTGAAGTCGGAGTGAGGCAGTGTCAGCACCGAGCCATCAAGGCGCCCCAATGCCAAGTCGGCGCGGGACAAAAGGCTCTGCAGCCTGCCGGCCACCGTCAACGGTGGATCAGGCGGCAAGGGCGCGGGAATGAACGCGCGATAGCCGGTCGGCTGGGGAAAATATCGCCCAGATCGCCCAACACTTGCCGAGATCGCGCCAAGCGGTGATTGTACCGAGTCAGCCATATGTTCCTTAGCCTATCACATGAGTTTCAAACACGATCCATATTATAACGATACTACATCAAGATACCAATTCTAGTGACTTGTTATACCGGGTAGACGCATATGCAGCCCGGCCCGGCGCGGGGCTCAGCCCTCGCGATCCCCATCGCCCAGCGCGGCGAGGTCGGCCAGCGCCGCGCGCAAGGTGGCGATCTCGGCCTCGGCCGCGAAGAGGCGCTCCTCTTCCGCCGCCACCAGAGCGGCGGGGGCGCGGCTTTTGAACTCCGCGTTCGCCAGTTTCGAGGCGATCCCGCGGCGGTAGGCTTCCTTCTTCTCCATCTGCTTCTCGATGCGGGCACGTTCGGCGGCCACGTCGATCAACCCCTTCAGCGAGAGGAAGACCGTGGCGTTGGGCGTGGCTTCCGTGGCGGCCATGGAGGGCTTTTGCAGGTCGCGCCCCACCGTCACCCCGGCGGTGCGCGCCAGGTCGGCGATCATCGCCGCCCCGTCTTGAAGCCACGCAGCGTGGCGCGCTTCGCGCACGTTGACCACCGGCGCAGCCACCGTCGCTCCGGGAGGCGCCTTGTGTTTGTTGCGGATGTTGCGCACGGCGCGGACGACTTCCTGGAGGAGGGCGATGCGCTCCTGTGCCTCCTCGTCGCGCGGCGTGGCGTCGGGGTCGGGCCACTCGGCGACCACCAGCGCCTCGGGCCAGGCGGCGGCGCCCGGGGCGATGGCGCGGAGGCGCTGCCAGATTTCCTCGGTGATGAAGGGAACGATGGGGTGGAGCAGGCGCAACTCGGCGTCCAGCACCCGCGCCAGCGTCCATCGCGCCCAGCGGCGGGAGGCGATCTCTCCGGCGCGGACGCGGGGTTTGGCGATTTCGAGGAACCAGTCGCAGAGGTCGTCCCAGTGGAAGTGGTAGAGGGCCGTGGCGGCGTCGGCGAAGGTGTAGGCCTCGAACGCCGCCGTCACCTGCGCGACGGTGGCGTGGAGGCGCGAGGAAATCCAGCGATCCTCCACGAACGGGGAACGCTCGCCGGGCGCGGGGGTCCAGCGGTCGGTTTCGTCGAGCGAAGCGAGGATGAAGCGCGCGGAGTTCCAGAGTTTGTTGCAGAAGTTGCGCCCCACCTCGAAGCGTTTGGAGGTGATCCGCCGGGCCACGGGCAGGTCGCCGGCGGCGCTCTCCGAGACCTTGTATTTCGTGCGGCACCGGGCGCAGGTGATCACGGTCTTCAACAGGTCCGCTTGGCGCTCGGAGTATTCGGTGAGGTCCTTGGAGTCTTCGCAGTTCGGGCAGTCGGCGAAGACCGGCAGCCGCACGTCCTGCGAGCCGGTGGTCATCTCGGCCACGACGTAGCGCAGGGCGTCAGCGCCGTAACTGTCGATGATCTCCTGGGGGTCGATGCCGTTCCCCTTGCTCTTCGACATCCGGTGGCCGGCGCCGTCGTGAAGGATGGCGTGGATGAACACGTCGGAGAAGGGCGGCGCGCCACAGTTGTGGATGCCGGTCATCACCATGCGCGACACCCAGAGCGTGATGATGTCGCGCCCCGTCACCAGCGTGCTGGTGGGGTAGTAGCGGGCGAGGTCGGGGGTGGCCTCCGGCCACCCGAAGACCGAGTGGGGCCAGAGGGCGGAGGAGAACCAGGTGTCGAGCACGTCGGGGTCGCGCGCCAGCCCCAGGTCCTGTTCCAGTTGCGGCTCGATGTCGGCCAGCGCGCAGAGCAGCCACTGGCCGGGGTTCTCTTCGTCGGCGCGCCAGACCACGTCGTCGCGGCCGTGGAACGCCCGCCGCAGCGCGCCGTCGTCGCGGCCGCGATGGAACCAGACCGGGATGCGATGCCCCCACCAGAGTTGCCGCGAGATGCACCAGTCGCGCAGGTTCGCCAGCCAGTGGGAGTAGGTCTTGCCGTACCGCTCCGGGATGAAACGCAACCGGCCGCCGAAAAGGGCCTCCAGCGCCGGCGCGGCCAGCGGGCCAACCTTCACGAACCACTGGTCGGACAGCCACGGCTCGACTGGCACGTGCGACCGGTAGGAGTGGCCCACGTCGTGTTCGATCTCCTCCACCTTCACCAGCAGCCCGCGCGCCTTCAGGTCTTCCACCACGCGGCGGCGGGCCTCGAAACGATCCAGGCCGGCGTACGGACCGCCGGCGGCGTTGATGGCGCCGTCGGGGTTCAGCACGTTGATCATGGGCAGGCCGTGCCGCAGGCCCACCTGGTAGTCGTTGGGGTCGTGCGCCGGCGTGATCTTCACGCAGCCGGAGCCTTTCGCCGGGTCGGCGTAGTCATCGACGATAATGGGGATTTCCCGGCCCAGCAGCGGGAGGACCACCGTCTGGCCGTGGAGCGACCGGTAGCGTTCGTCGCGCGGGTTCACGGCCACGGCGGTGTCGCCGAGCATCGTCTCCGGCCGGGTGGTGGCCACGACCACGTGCTCCGGCGAGTTCTTGACCGGGTAACGCACGTGGTAGAAGGCCCCCTTCACGGTCTCGTGCTCCACCTCGTCGTCGGCCAGCGCCGAGCGGGTCGCGGGGTCCCAATTCACCAGCCGTTTGCCCCGGTAGATGAGGCCCTTCTTGAAGAAGTCGAAGAAGGTGCGGCGCACGGCGCGGGAGCACCGTTCGTCTAGCGTGAAGCGGGCGCGCGACCAGTCGCAGGAGCAACCCAGGTTCGCAAGCTGGCCGAGAATGCGCTCGCCGTAGGTCTCCTTCCACTTCCAGATGGCGGCGACCAGCGCCTCGCGGCCGATTTCGTCGCGGCGCTTGCCGGTCTCGGCCAGCAACTGCTTCTCCACCGCGGGCTGGGTGGCGATGCCGGCGTGGTCGGTCCCCGGCACCCAGAGGGCGTCGTCGCCGCGCATGCGCCGGTAGCGGATGAGAAAGTCCTGGATGGAGTTGTCGAGCGCGTGCCCCATGTGCAGCGCCCCGGTCACGTTCGGCGGCGGAATGACGATCACGTAGGGCCGCCTCGCCCCCCGCGCCGTCGGTTGGGCGGCGAACCAGCCCCCCTCCATCCAGAACCGGTACCGCGCCTTCTCGACAGCCGCGGGCTGATAGGTCTTCTCCATCTCGGCGGTCATGGGGAAGGATTCTTGGAGACGCGGGGGGAAACGACAACAAGAAACTCGACCGGAGATCGAGGCTCGGTGGTCTCAACGAGCGATCGCGGAGCCATCGCGGCCATTCTGAATGTCATATCTTGTAAAGGTCCCGGAACCATTGGACGAAACGCGCCGCCGCGTCGCTGTCGTGCTTGAAGTAGAGAGCCTTCATGGCTGTGCCGAACGGCACGCCTGGTTCTTTCTGCCACGCCAGCCAACAATGAAGCACGGCTTTCAACTCGTCTGTGGATACGAACGCCGCGCCCGCGCGAATGGCGTCGCTGGTCGCCTGGTGCGCAAGAGAAATCAACCGGTCGTCGCCGGGCACGAGGCCGCGCAGAAAATCCTCAAGCGCGCCGCCGGCTGCGACGTTATCCGGCGCGATCCACACGCCGACCCGCAGTCGTCGAGAGGGCGCTTCCCCGATGAAACCCTCGCGTGTCGGCTCGATGGGGGCGTCAACCCCTATCTTACTCAGGTGGCTGCGAATCGTTTCCCAACGCCCGCTCAGAGAGTCCTCAGCGTCCAGAACGAACCCCACCACGCGGTCGAACGAAACCGTCAAGACGCGAGGCAACATGTCCAGAAGCCGACGGTTACCTTTCGCGTCTTTCAAGACAACCGGCCCATGAGTCTCATGAAGCGTGATACCGTGGCGACCGAGAAGGTGAATGAAGAGGTGAAGGTCATCCTTCCCCTCTACGTGCAGTTCTGAGACTGAGGTGGATACCGGCATCACCGCATCTCGATATCCTGTTCAACGGCGAGGAGAATCTCGCCGCCGGTGAACCGAATGCTCTTGCCGACGCGGGGCTCGATCTTATGCACACAGACGCACTCCTGAAGGTCCGGCACATTCCAGCACAACGCGGCCAACCCGCGAATGCAATCGGCGCTGTGAGTGGTGGCGAACACCTGAGTATTCGACTTCATCGCCGTTTGAACCACCATTTCCCACATTTTCGGCATGATCGAATAGTGCAATCCTGTGTCGATTTCGTCGATCAGAAGCAAACCACCGCTGGCGCGCACGAGCGACACCGCCAACACCAGCAGTCGGCGCATGCCGTCACCCATGCTTCCGAGCGGCACGCGCCGACGGCTCCCCACGAAGCCGACGAGAATCCCCGATCTCTCCAATGAGACTTGGAAAGACGTTGAGTCGATCGTTTGGAACACGATGTCTTCCACGCTCGGATCGAGAATCCGAACGGCGTCTCGAACTTCGACCTCCCTTTTCTCCGCGAGGGCTTGGCTCCACATGTGGGCGACGGAGAGAGGTTCGGTCTTCTCGGGCGAAACGAACACAACGGGCGCTGGCGCGTCCTCGGGATCAAACCGGTGCGGGCGCATCCCGATCTTGGCGACGCCAAGGAGCGCGCCTTCTTTCGAGAGGAGAAACGCGCGGGGATCATACGGCGTCGCCACCCCGCCTTCGATACTCATCATCAAGCCACCGTTCCGCGCGTCCTCAATAGAGGAAACGACCCCGGCGGGTCCCGTGTACTCGCCGACAATGACTTTCAGCGACGGTGTGCCGTTCGCGCCGGACAGCGTGAAAGAGACTCCCGGAACGCATTCGTGCCCGAAGAACAGGTGGGACATGTCGGGAAGCCCGCGCCCCTCCACGGTACTGACGGCGACTTCCGCCCGCCGCTTCGTGGACGCCTGCAACACCGCCGGGTCGCCGCCCGAGGCAAGAAAGTGCACGGCCTCCAGCAGCGCCGTCTTCCCGCTGTTGTTGCGGCCTACGAGAAGGTTCACGTGCGTTGCCCCTTCCAGAGCGAAGGCCTGAAAACCGCGGTAGTTCTGGATAGTAAGGGTGTTGAGCATCTGCCATTAAAAGCCGTGACACCGGCCAACCGGTACGCACGCCGCCACACACCGAGCGCATCGTACCCGATACCGAACCCGTGCGCCAAGTCAATGCCAGAGGACCACCAGACTGGCGAAAGACGTGAATTTCGGCGTTTTCGGCCTCGGCCCTTCATCCCTCGGCCCGGCGGCGGATGGCGTCGCGGACCAGGCCGACGTCGGCTGGCAGTTCCACCGGTTCATTGCGCCGGCGCGGCGTGACGCCTTCCAGGGCGCCGGCGTGGTAGCCGCGCTTGAACTCCGTGAACTTGAGGCCGTGGGCGGTGGAGATGATGATGACCCGGTCGGTGGGGGCGATCTGTTTCCGCTCGACCATCTTGAAAAAGACGGCCAGCGCGACGCCGGTGTGCGGGCAGCAGAAGAGGCCGGTGCGGTCGGCGAGAGCGGCGGCCTCCGCCAGTTCCTCCTCGGTGGCCTCCTCCACCACGCCGCCGTGGGCGGTGAGCGCCTGGATCGCCTTCTGGACGCTGACGGGGTTGCCGATCTGGATGGCGCTGGCCAGCGTGCGCCGGGCGGTCTGGGGCGTGAACTCGCGGAAGCCGGTCTGGAACGAGCGGTAGAGCGGGTCGGCGTTGGCGGCCTGCGCGCACGCCAGACGGGGCGAGCGGCTGGCGAGACCCAGGTCGCGCAGCATCTCGAACCCACGGGCGATGGCCGAGACGTTGCCGAGGTTGCCGCCCGGGACGATCACCCAATCGGGAACCTGCCAGTCAAACTGTTGTACCATCTCGACGGCGATGGTCTTCTGCCCCTCGATCCGCAACGAATTCTTCGAGTTCGCCAGGTAGATTTCGCCCGATTCGGTGATCTCCTGCACCACGCGCATGCAGCCGTCGAAGTCGGCGTCCAGCGCCAGCGTCAGGGCGCCGTTGGCCAGGGGCTGCGCCAGTTGCGCGGCCGAGACCTTTCCGCGCGGGAGAAAGACGATGGCTGGAATGCCCGCCGCCGCGCAGTACGCGGCCAGGGAGGCCGAGGTGTCGCCGGTGGAGGCGCAGGCCACGCCCAGCAGCCGCCGGCCGCGCGGGCCGCGCATGATCTGCCGGACCATGGAGACCAGCACGGTCATGCCCAGGTCTTTGAAACTGCCGGTGTGGGAGTTGCCGCACTGTTTCACCCAGAGGTCGGGCACGCCCACGATCCTGCCGAGACGTTCCGCCCAGAAGAGGTTGGTGCCGCCCTCGTAGAGGGAGACGATGTTCTCGTCGGCCACCGTGGGGCAGACCCACTCTTTCTTCCCCCAGACCCCCGACCCGTAGGGCCATGAGGTGCGCAGGTAGCGATCGTCGAAAAGTTTGATCCACTCCGCCGCCGGCCTCGCCCGCAATGCTTCCAGATCGTGCCGCACGTCCAGCAGGCTGCCGCAGGACGGGCATTCGTACACCAAGTCGTCCAGCGCGAACGTCCGGGCGCACGCCTCGTTGATGCACTGGAACCAGGCGCGGTAGTTCGGCATGCGTCTCGCCGCCACCCGCGGCCGCGCGGGGCTGTGGTGGGGCCGGGTTTCGCCCGCCGCGGGGCAGCGGCGGGAACTCTACCATTTCGCGCCGCGCGCGACCAACAGGGGAGGGGGCATCGCGCGGGCGCCTTCCGCGGGCGGGGGTTTCGTCGCAACATCGCACAGACAGCCGTGCGCCGCGCAAAAAGGACGCTTGAAAAGACATTCGGGGTAATATGTCGAGGGCGTCCGGCGCCGGCTTGGAACGTTCGCCGCCGGGCGTGGCGCGAACGGCCCGCAGAAACGCTCTTTCACAACGGCGCTCCGTGGTGGGGCGCGCGATGGGGGCGCGGAACAGCATGCGCCTGAGGCGGTTGTTCACAGTGATCCTGGCGGCGGCCGTGGTCGCGGCCGGTTGCGGCGCGCCTTCCGATTCGCTCCTGACGCTGCTGGCTGAGACGTCCGGGCCGGTGGTTTCCGGGATGGTGTCGAAGGGGCCGGTGTCCGGGGCGACCGTGCGGCTGTTCACGGTTGACGCGGCCGGGCGCGTCGACCGCGAGATCGCGGCCGCGGCCACCGACGGGGCCGGGCGGTTCACGATGCGGTTGCCGGCGGGCGCCCCGCTGGGCGACATGCTGTTTTTGCGGGCGACCGGCGGAACTTACGCCGACGAGGCCACGCTGGAGCGCGTGACGCTGGCCGCCGGGCAGGAGATGACCGCGGCGGTCACGGCGCGACCGGGCGAGGCGCTGACGGGCCTGGTGGTGACGCCGCTGACCCACTTCGCGGCCACGCTGGCCGGGGCGCGGGCCGGCGGCCTGACGGTCGACAACGCGCGGATCGCGGCCACGCTGGTGGGCAACCACTTCGGCGTGGCTGACATTCTGCGCACAGCGCCCATCGACGCCGGCGCCCGGACCGAGGGCGGGGCGGCGGCGACTTCCGGGGCGGCGCAATACGGCCTTTTGCTCGCGGCGCTCTCGCGGCTGGCTGAGGACCTGCGGGCGGGCGCCGCGCCGTCGCTGAGCAACCCCTTCGACCTCGTGGCCGCGCTGGCGCTGGACGTCGCCGACGGCCGGTTCGACGGCCTGCAGCCCGCCGGCGGCGGGCGGACCACGGGCGTTCCGCTGGCCGGCGGGGCGTTGCCGGCCACGGCGGCCACCAGCAGCCTGGCGGCGGCGCTGTGGCGGTTCTCGGGCGACGCGACGCGCAACCTATCGGGCGCGACCGCCAGCCCGGAGATCGTCGCGGCGCTGGGGGCGTCGGACGGCCGCCTGCCGGCGCCGGCGTCCATCGCCATCACACCCGCCGCGCCGGTGCTGGCGGTGGGGACCAGCGCCGTGCTGGCCGCGCAGGCGCTGGACGACCGGGCCGCGCCGGTCGCGAACGTGTCGTTCTCATGGTCCACGTCGGACCCCGCCGTGGCCACGGTGGACGCCTCGGGCCTGGTGATTGGCCGCGGGATCGGCGCGGTGAAGATCAGCGCCACGGCCGGCGGGGCGCGGGGCGAGGCCGCCGTGGTGGTGCTGCCGCCCGTCGGTCAACCCGAGGCGGTGGTGGTCACGTCGGCCAGCCCCACGGAGACGACCGCCGGCGAGACGTTCACCGTGTACGCCAGCGGGCTTTCTCCCGTGACGGCCGCGGCCAACGCGGTGCTCTTCCCCGGCGCGGGCGGGACGGGGGAGGACGGCGTGGCCGCGTCCGGCGACCCGGCGTTGACGCCGGCGTACAACGGACGCTTTTTCTCCGTCGCCGTGCCGGCCGGGGCGGTGACCGGCGACACCGTGGTGCGGGTCTCGCACGTGGTGGGGACCGCGACGGTGAGGCAGACGTCCCAGCCCGTTCGCGTGACGCTGCTCACGGCGGCGGAGGCGGCGGAGCGTTCGCCTTCCGTCACGGGCTTCACGCCCTCGTCGGCGGCGCCGGGCGCCACGGTGACGGTGACCGGGGTGAACTTCCTGCCGGGCGTCACGGTTGAACTTCGGGACGCGGCCCAGACCAGCCAGGCGATCACGCTGGCGCCGTTCGCGGTGACGCGGGGGTCGTTCGCGGAACTCTCCTTCGCGCTCCCCTCCACCTTCGACGTGGGCGACGACCTGGAGATGCGCGCGTTGAACCCCACGGGGAAGAGCAGCGGCTTCTTCGGCCCGGCGCGGCTGCGCGTCACCTCCCCCCTTCCCCCGCCGGCGGACCTGGCGAGCGGCATCGCGGACGTTCAAATCACGGCGTCGCTGGCGCGGACGCGAGCCTCCGGCGTGGAGACGGTGGCGTTCACGCTGACGCTGCGCGACGCGGTCAACAAGAACGCGGGGATCAACGGCGCGACGGTCACTTTCAGTTCGCCCGGCAACGGGGTGGTCAACGTGCTCACCACCTTGCCGAACACCAAGCCGGGGGTCTACACGGCCTCGTCTCTGGCCTACGTTCCCGGGGAGCACTGCACGGTGGACGTCACCGGCCCGACGAAGGATGACGGCGGGGCGCCGTTCCGCTGGCGCCAGACGCTTCTTGCGCCTGGGGGCGGAGTGGCGGTGTCGAGCGACGGTTTGAGCCTGGGGTGGGCCGTGGAGGGGATGAACGACCGCGTGGTGCTCTTTCGCGGCACGACCGCCGGGGCGTCGCGCGAGATCACCGGGGTTTCGCGGAACGGTGTGGCCGACCTCACGGCGCCGGTGACGCTGGTGGCGTCGGACTATGAGATCGCCGGCGGCGCGTCGACCGGCACGTTCGTGGCGCGGGTGGCGCTGCGCCGTTTCGCGGGGATCGTCGAGGCGCGCGACGGGAGTTTCTACGAGATCGTCAACGCCGATGAGCGCGCCATCACGCGGTGATCGGCGGCTGGCCGCTCTGGCGGAGGTCTTCGACGTGGAGTTCGATGGCCTCGCCGCCGGTCCAGGTGTCGGGCCGGGGCCGGAAGGCGAGGGAGAAGCGCTCGGCCTTCAACAATTCGTTCATACGCCCGCCCTGGTTGAAGGCCACGGCGCGCAGTGAAACGTCGCCCTGCCGGGCGGTGAAGATCAGGTGGTTGAACGAGCGTCCGACCAACCGCGGGCGGCCGGCCAGTTCGAGGCCCTCCGCGGCCAGGATCGGTTCGGGATTGCCCACGCCGAAGGGGGCCAGGCGTTCCAACCCCCGGAGCAGGTCCGGCGTCAGGTCGGCCAGGCGCGCGCGGGCGTCGACGGCCAGCGTGGGGCGGAAGGCGGTCTCGTCGCCGGCGGCGGCGTCGGTGAGGGCCTGGTTCAACGCCTCCCGCAGCGCCGGCACGCGCGACGCCTGGATGACGAACCCGGCCGCGGCCGCGTGGCCGCCGAAGGAATCAAACAATTCACGGCACTGCTCCATGGCCGCGAACACGGGCGTCTCCGGCGACGAGCGGGCCGAACCGCGCCCCACCGCGCCGTCGAGAGCGATGAGCACGGCGGGGCGGTGAAAACGGTCCAGCAGGCGGGCGCAGACGATGCCGATGACCCCCGGATGCCACCCCTGTGACGCCAGCACGATGACGCGATCACGCGAAAGGTCCACCTCGCGCTCGACGCGCGCGCGCGCCTCCTCCTCGATGGCCCGTTCGATCTCCTTGCGGCGCCGGTTCTCTCCTTCCACGCGCGCGGCCAGGTCGCGCGCCTCCTCCTCGCTTCCGGCCGTCAGCAGGCGCACGGTGAGGTCGGCCGCCCCCAGCCGCCCCGCCGCGTTCAAGCGCGGGCCGAGGCGGAAACTCAGGTCGGTCGCCGTGAGCCGCCCGCCTCCCGGTGCGCCGGGGCGCCCGGACGCGCTTCGGCTCTCGCTGACCGCCAGCAGCGCGCGCAGGCCGGGGGAGGCGGCGGAGTCGAGCATGCGCAGGCCGTAGTGGACGAACACGCGGTTCTCGTCGACCAGCGGCGCCACGTCGGCCACGGTGCCCAGCGCCACCGAGGCGAGCGCGTTCACCAGAAACTCCCGCATCGGCGCCGAGACCCGGTCGCCTCCCGCCAGCGCCCGCGCGGTCGCCCAGGCCAGTTTGAACGCCACGCCCACGCCCGCGAGCATTTTGAACGGGTAGGGGCAGCCCGGTTGCTTGGGGTTGATCACCGCCAGCGCGCGGGGAATGGCCGGGCCGGGCACGTGGTGGTCGGTGACGATCACCTCCATCCCGCGCCGCGTCAACTCGTCGATCTCGTCAACGCTGGACATTCCGTTGTCCACCGTGATCACCACCCGCGCCGCGCGCGCCGACATCGCCTCGATCCCCCGCGGGCCGATGCCGTACCCCTCCTCCAACCGGCTGGGGATGTAGTGATCGACGTCCGCGTCGAGCAGCCGGAAGAAGGAGAGCAGCATGGCCGTGGCTGCGGCGCCGTCCACGTCGTAATCGCCATAGATCACGATGCGCTCGCGCGACCGGATCGCGCGACACAGCCGCTCGGCGGCCTGGGGCACGCCCAGGAGGAGCGCCGGATCGTGCAGGTGGGTGAGATGGGGCGAGAGGAAACGCTCCGCCGCCGCCTCGGAGTCGACGCCGCGCGCGGCGAGCACGGCGGCCACCAGGGGGTGCAACCCCAGCCGGCGCGCCAGCGGCTCGGCCACCTCCGGCGCGGGATCGGGAAAGACCCAGGTGGGCGCGACGGAGGCGGCCGCTTCGTGCGCCTGGGCGGTCACGGCGCGGGGGGGGGCGCGGGGTCCGCGTCGCGGCTGGGGGGTTCCGTCGCCTCCCGCTCCGGCGCGGGACCGAACAGGCGCGCCAGAAGGGCGCGGGCGGTCTGCCCCTCGGCGCCAGGCCGGGCGTCGGCGTACCGCTCCAGCAGCCCGCGGCGGACGAAGAGCAGCAGGGGATTGGCGAGATCGAGGAAGTCGACCGCCCGCAGCAGCACCGCCTGTTCCGCGGCGGCCAGGCCGTGCGCGTCGAAGAGCGACGCCAGCGTCTCCTCCATCTTGCGGCGCGCCGCGATCTTCGGCGCCAGTTTCTGGCGGTAGAGCAGGAAGGCCACCACGCCCAGGGCGAGCACGAAGAAGACGGTGAAGGCCTCGCGCATGGCCTCCGGCGTCTGGCCCCAGTGGGTGGAGACGTTTGACAGGAAGTCGGCGCCGGTCTTGTCGGAGGGAATCATCGCCTGCTTCTCGCGACATCCCGCCGCGGCCGCCAGCGCCGTGAGAACGGGCAACATACGCGCCGTGGACCGGGCGCGGCGCCCGCGGAAGACCGGCTTGGTGAAGAGATGGAAAATCATTGGGGCGACCGGCCGGGGCGTTTCGAGGGCGGGGCTACCCGCCGGGTGGCGGGGCGGCGTCGCGTCGCGGAAGGCCGAGGATGGCGCGCACGTTCTCGGCCGCGGCGCGCCGCTCGTCGGGGTTGTCGGACCACGTATAACGCACCGGCCGCGCCGGGTGAAGGAGGGAAAGAACTTCGAGGGCGCCGGCGGCGGCGTCGCGATCGTCGCCCTCCAGGCACCTCACGAGGGTTTCAGAGCGCCGGCCGGTCGCGGAATCATCGCGCAGCATCTCCTTGAGCAGCGTCAGGGCGGCGGGGCGGAGCGGTGGTTCGTGGACGGCGCGGTCGGTGGCGCGGTCGATGACCCGCGCCTGGTCGGGTTCGGGAAGCGCGGCGAAGATTTCCGGACCGAAGCCCGCGACCGGCCCGTTGGGAAGCGCCAGCGAGCGGGTGTGGAGAACCACGTCGACGAAGACGTTGAAGTCGCGGCCGCGCAGGTCCTGAACGTGGTCCAGGTAGGGTTTCTCCAGCGCGCGCCCCAGTTTCTCGTTCGCCAGGCGCACGGCGCGAAGCAGCGCCGGACCGCGTTCGGGCGAGACGGCGCGCCCCGCGGACGAAAGGAAGGCGTTGCGCAGGCAGGCCTCCGCCGTGGTCCGCGCCGCGTCCGGGTCGACCTTCGGGTCGGCGACCAGTTGGGCGAGGCGATCCAGCGCGCCGCGCCATTGCGCCGTCTTCACCGTCAGTTGCGGCTCCAGGTGGCGGAGGCGCGCGAGCAGGTCGCCCTGTTCCCGCGGCAGCGCCTGTTGCAACTTCGCGGCCAGGCGGAGCGCGTCGGCCGAGTCGTGCGCGTCCACCCCCTGCACAATCTCCACCGCGTGCGCCGGCTGAGCCAGCGCCACCGTCTCCAGCGCCTCCAGCCCGAAGCCGCGCATGGCTGGCCGGGCGTAGAGGGAGAGGGCCAGGGCGCGCGTCTGGTCTTCGCCGGCCGCCACTTTCGCCAACGCCACCAGCGCCGGCCCGGCCGCCGGGTCCAGGGGATCGGCGGCGATGGCCCGCAACCGCCCGGCGCCGCTGCCAATCCCCATTTCGCCGACATACTTCACCGCGTCCATGCGGAAACTCGCGCCGCGGCCGCCCCAGAGGTCCGGCGCCAGCGCGCCGTCGACCATGTACAGCGCCACTTCCCCGCGATACTCCGACGCCGCGCCGCCCGACGCGGCCAGCACCACCTGGAACGCCTGGAAGAGCGTCTGTTGGAACGACTCATCGGCGATGCGCTGGCCGGCCCCGCGCAACCGCGGGATCGCAGAAGGGTCGCGCAGCGCCGCGGCCACGCGCGCCAGCGCCGTGGCCGTCTCGCGCGCCGTGGGCACCTGCTGCTCGCTCACGGCGTCCAGTTGCCGGCCCAGCAGGATCAGCGTCTCGCGGTCACCGGCCCCGCCCAAGGCCCGCACCGTGGCCAGGCGCAGGGCCTCGTCGCTCTCCGTCGCCAGCACCTCCCGCAACAGCGGCGCGGCGGCGGGGCCGGCACAGGAGAGCGCGGCCAGGGCGCGCTCGCGCAACGCCGGCGTGTTCCCGGGCGCGAGGAGGGGTTTCAGGCGGGCCACCAGGGCGTCGCCGTCGGCCGCGTCCGGCGGCCGGGAACGCAGGCGATCCACGAGCGCGTCCAGCGCCAGGGCGCGGGCGTCGTCGGGCAGTTCGGAGTCCAGCGCCAGTTTCTCCACGCGATCGCGGTCCGCGCCGCGCAGGATCTCGGCCGTGAGCGCCGCGATGATCCGATCCCGCACGCGGATGCGGTCGCGCACCTCGGCCAAAAGCCCTTGAGTGTATTGTTCCGGCGACTTGCCACCGTTTTCCGCCTGCCACCGGCGCCACTCGGCCTGAGGCGCCCCCAGTTCGTAGCCCGTGATGTCCACCAGCGCGCGGTGCGCGGCGCGCCGCACGGCCGGGTCAGTTCCCGGCGCCAGGTAGTCGATCAACGTCCCGTCTTGCGCGACCTCGAGTGCGTGCAGCAACGCCAGCGCCTGAATGGCCTGGATGCGCAACGCCGCCCGCTCCGTCGGCCTGGTCGCTTCCCGCAACAACGGCGCCGCCTCTTTCCGCGGCGCCGCGCGGACCACGGCGACCGCCCGCGCCCGCACGCCGCGCGTCAGATCGTCGCCTCCGGTCTCTCCCCCAGGGTCCAGAAAGGCGATCACCAACCTCAAGAACAGCGGCGCTTGCTCCGCCTGGCTTGGGTTCGACAGCGCCGTGAGCACCGCCAGCGCCGCCGGCGACGCCTGGGCCGGCGCCAGAATCCCCTCGATCACCTCCCGCGACGCCGGGTCCACTCCCGCCGCCGCCACCAGCGGCGTGGCCGCGGAGACCAACAGCCCGGCGTCGTCGCCGACGGCCAGTTGCCGGGCATACTCGGCGCGCACCTCGTCCGCGAGCGGCGTTGGCGCCCGGGCGGCGGGATCGCGGGCCGGCGGCTCGCCATCGCCGGCGCCCCGGACCGATTCGCCGTTACACCCCGCCGCCGCCAAGAGCGCCAGAAGCACCAGCAGCGCCGCCGGCCACGAGTGTCGCGGATCAAGCATCACGGTTCCCACGGCAGTTGACGCCCCACCGAATGGTAGCAGAGCGCGCCGCCTGATCAACGCCGGAGCCGGGTTCCGGGCCCCGGTCCCCGGTCGCGGCCGTGACCGTCATGTGACCGTCCCCTTCTCTTCCCGGAAGGCGCAGGATGCAGCCAGACCCTTCAGGGTCTTGTTGTCCGTGATCACGTCGTGGGGGATCAGCAGGTAGGTCCACGGCTTGCCGCCGTTCTCGCGTTCATGCTTCGTGGCGTACGGGCACCATGCCGTGGCGGCTTCCGCCTTGGCGGTGACTTCTTCGTCATCCGTCTCCTCAGCATCCTTGATCTCGCAGATGTATTTGGCGTTCTTGGTTTCCACAACGAAATCCGGCCTATACGAATGATCTTCACCTTCATATTTGTGGAAGATCGGAAGATCGTTCGTGGTTGGCTTGAACCACTTCAGAACTTCCTTGTCGTTCTCCAGGACGACCGCGAACCGACGCTCCGAATCCGAATCGAACTTCTGGACCCGGTAGAGGCACCTCTTGAACCCGCTGAAGAGCATCTTGCGGATGTCCTGCTTCCTCGTGACCGGCGCGCGAAAGTCGCGCTCGGCCTCGTCGGCCGGAGCCGAATAGTTGTTCGGCCGGAGCGTGGTGAACCCCTTGCTCACGTGCGCCTCGTAGGCCGCGGCCTTGTCCTCGTAGTGTTCCTGCATCTGGGCATGAATCAGGTTGACCAACCCCTGCTGGTGGTACTGGAGGACGTTGAGGACCTCGCTCCCATCCCTCAGATAGGAGTGCAGATGGGCCACCACCTGCCCGGCCAGCGTATAAAGCATCTCGGCCTGATCGTCGTAGGAGATGTCGTCGAAATCGATCAGCCCGCGCACCAGGTAGTCCTCGGGCTTTTCCTCGGGGGCGATGCCGGTTCCGCTCCCGAGCCGCTGCTGCTCGCGGCGGTGCAACTCCTGGATCAGGATCGCGTTGTCCACGGGTTGGTAGTTCACCCGCGAAAGGTCCATCTTGAACTCGCGGTAGCCCCGGGTGACGTCGCCCACGGGCCGGATCGTGATGCGGGGGATGTCGATCGATAATTCGTTGCGGAGTTGGATGGTCTTAGCCACGACTTTCTCCACGTCCACCTTCTCAGTCACGCCCTCGATCTCCCGCTGGACGGGCGTGATGAGCGTCTTGACCTTCTCGACGATCTGCTTCTGGATTTCGGACTTGGTAAGGTCGGCGGAGCGCGGCAGGCGCTCGAACTCCCGGTGGATGACCTCCAAAGTCGCCCTCGCCGCTTCCTGCTCCCTGGGCGACTCGAACCGGATCTTCCGTTGTTCGGCCCCGACGGCGGGTTCGGCGATCCGATTGACGATCTCCGGCTCCGCCACGACCACGCGCGTCCGCTCGGTCGGGATGCCGACGATCTTCAGGCCGCCCCGGATGATGGACTCGGGGCTGTTGGCGTAGTCCACGATCTCCTGGAACTTGTCGTGCGAGACGATGGTCAGGCG
>JACQVU010000153.1 GCA_016209585.1 Planctomycetota bacterium | reverse complement strand
GCCCAGCACCCAACACCCAAAGTCGGGGGTCGGGGGGCGGGTGTTGGGTGTGGGGGGGTCGGGCTCCCTGTCTCCTTGTCTCCTCGTCTCCCCATCTCCCCGGGGGCGCCGACGCGTTCACGGCCCGCGCGGCTCGCGGAACCAGCGGTCGGGGTCAGCCTCGTCGAAGCCCGGGGTAAAGAGCGCGAGGGCGACGGCGTTCTCAGCGCCGGTGTTCTGGAAGGAGTGCAGCACGCCCCGCGGAACGTGCGCCACCATGCCGGGCCGCATGGCCTCGCGCCGCTCGCCGAGCAGGAGCACGCCCTGGCCCCGGTGGAGCATCAGGGTCTCTTCATGCACCGAGTGGGTGTGGGCGTCCAGCGCGCCGCCGGGTTTCACCACCACGACCAGCGCGGAGAGCGTCTCCCCCTCGATCAGCGGCACGCGCCCCACCTTCGCGCCGTCGGGGAACGTCGCCCGCGCGGCGGCGGCGGCGATCTCCTCGATCGCCGGCATGGTCGACGGCGTCTTCGGGCTGCGGCGTTGCGTGGAGGCCGGCGCGCCCGGTTCAGATGGTGCGGGGTTCCCGGCGCGGTCGGGCGCGGGCTGGTCGCCGGTCGGGCGCTGCTCCCCGGTCGACGTTTGGAGGTTGGGCGACGGACGGGCGCACGCCGGCACGAGCGCGGCCAGGAAGAGGAGGGTTGAGGCCGCATGCCACGACAGGAGACCTTGCCAGCCCCCCGTCCGACAGCCCCGGCCGGGCGACGAGCGGCCCCGAACCGCGGCGCGGTGGTCCAGCGGGGAAGTGGCATTTCGCGCTATTACCCTCATCGTACCGCTTCCTTCCCAGCCCGTTCGAGGTTCCGGCGTCAGGCGGCCGGTGACGGACGCCCTCACGGGCGCGCGACCAGCGGCGCGGGGGCGGGGGCGGGCGGCCATGCTATCGCAGATGCCGGTCATGACTTCTCGATCAAGAACAGGAATTCGCGGTTCGGCGTTTCCGCTTCCGCAACCCATTCGTTTGTCCAACGCATCCCGGCCATGACGTTCTTACGGTAATCCACTTCCAAGACATCGACAACTCGACCAGCCGATGACACGATTCCATTCAATTCCTCCGCCGTCGCGCGTCCGCCGGAGCTGTAGGACAGGATGAGGTGCTTGGCGCGGGTCTCGTTGAATAACCGTTCCATCGCCTCAACTGCGACGAAGCGCCCCGACTTGCCGCGCCGGAATTCCTCAAAGGGGGAGCACGCCACGGTGTCCGAGGTGTCGACGCGGCGCTTGGCTTTCCCAAACACCGGCGGCTTGTCGTTCAGGCAAACCGTTGTCCAAACGTGGTAATAGGCGGCGTAGCGCACGCGCGACGGAGGCATCTTCTCGTTATTCGAGCCGTAGGGCGGATCGAAATAGGCGAGGTCCACCTCCACGCGTGGGAGCAGATCGAAGATTCCGCCACGATGAACTTCATGGGCTTCCAGTCGCGGAAGCAAGCGCGGCACGCGCAGGTGGAGTTCGTTGTAAGACCGGGGCGACCAGTCGTTGAGGTAGGACGCGAAATGACCGAGCGTGCTTTCCACCTCGTCGAGCGCGAGAATCAGGCTCGCCAGCAAAACCGCCCGTTCCACGTCGGACAGCGTGAGCCGGTCAATCTCCTCGCGAATCGCGTCCAGTCGCCTCGTGTTGTGCTTCTGCCACGGCTTCTTGAGGCCATCGCCGCTCACGGAGCAGCCGCCGTTCGGCTCGCCTCCGTAGCGCTCCGTGAACCAGCCGTCCTGTCCGGGCAGCGAGTTGAGATGGTCAACCAACGGTTGGTAGTGTTCGGGAGGATGCTCGTTGAGCAGGTAGCAGCGCCCGAAAACCTCAGACCATACCGACAGGTCGTTGGCGATGACGCGGTGGCCGGTTTGCGCCAGTGCTTGGGAAACCCGCGTCGTTCCGGAGAAACCATCGAGCACGGTGTGCGGCTTCACCTTCCGGACGAGTTGCAGGATGTAGGGCAGCAGCTTGAGCTTGGAGCCGGCGTATTTGATGCCCTCCGTTGGCGGAGCATTCACCCCGATGTCTTGAAACAAATTGAGGGTTTGCGCGCTCATCCAAGTTGCGATTTTTGTTTCTGCTCCTCGATGTCTTGCTTGAGCTTCTCCAGCGCGGCTTCGTGGCCTTTGCTCGTGGCAACGAGAGCGTGGGAGAACAGTTTCACGAGAACGTGATTGTGCGCGTAATCAATCCAGCCATTGGTGACGCTCTCGAAATACTTCAGGCCGTTCTTCGTGTGTGTCCAGAGACCGCGCTGCAGCGCATTGGCCGTCGCATTTCCGTACCGCACTTCACATACGTAGTCGCCGTCACCGTCGTAGAAGCGAAAGACTGGATGCTTGCGCCCATGTCCAGCTTCCTCCAAGGCGATGCGCGCCACCCGTGTTTTGGCGGTTTCGGAGTCAAACACGAGAATGTTACACCGCTGTTTCTTCTCGTCGTAGATAAGCGGTAGGACGTTCAGCCTGCTAAACTCGGCAAACACCGGGTCGGCCCAAACGCGCGCGAGCGCGCCGCTTTCAATCAGCGGCCCCAGCGCTCGGATCTTCGGGAACATCTGGAAGCTCTTGTCGGTGGACAGTTGCAGCGGCCCGTTCCCGTAGGCCTTCAGGCTGACGGGGAACTCCGCCCCCGTGATTTCGTTGATGATCTTGATGTCCTCCTCGTGCTCTTTGGCGCGATAGAGGTCCTTGCCGACATGCACCGATTTGAAGTCATACATGAACTGGTTGATGAACTCGGCAATCCCGATTTCCGCCAAGTCGCCGTGGGTCTTGTTCCCAATCAGCCGCATGGTGAAGATGTTGCTCAACGTCGCTGTGACGAGATGCGGATTCTTGCTGATGAGCAGTTTCAGGCGGGCGGTGAAGTCTTTGTACGGCGGCATGGCGTTGATCATGCCAGACATTTGGGGCGCGCTACGAGCACGAGGTTCCCGCTTGGGCGCGTCGCGCGTTCGGCCGCGGCCTGTCGCTTGGCCCCCCGTTCTCCCTGGCCGCGCGGCCGCGCGGATCGAGAAGGTAGCGAAGGAACTTGAAAAGCATCCGCGCCTTGTGCAGCAGGTCGCCCAGCGAGCGCACCCGCTTCACGTGCTCCCAGACGCGGCGGGGTTCAAGGTACTGGCGGCGGTAGGCCCGCTTCATCAGCGCGCGCATCCTGGCTCCGGAGAGGTGCGGCAGCCGCACGAGCGACTCCTTGAGCATGTCCACGGGGCGGTAGTCGGGTTCGGTGAGCCAGCCGTTGGCGCGCATCTCGTCGTAATACTCCGTATTGGGAAACGGAGTGATCATGCCGTAGTGCAGGAAGCGGGTGCGCAACTTCCGCGCGGCGCGGATGGAGGCCGCGGCGCTCTCCTCCGTCTCGCGGGGGGAGGCGCCGAGCAGCACCGAGATCTCCGGCTCAATGCCGTGCTTCTTCAGCACCTCCACCGCGCGGGCGATGGCGCTGACGGGGTGTTTCTTCTCGCAATCCTTCAGGATGTCGTCGCTGAACGACTCGGTGCCCATGTAGACCATGCGGCACCCCGCGCGGGCCATGGCGGCCACCACCTCCTCGTCGTGCATGGTGGGGGCGCGGTTGAGGCAGATCCACTCCAGCCCCAGCGGGCGGATGCCCTCGCAGATGGCCAGGGTGCGCTCGCGTTCCCAGGAGAAGACGTTGTCGCACACCTCCACCCCGCGGATGCCCAGCGCGGCGATCTCCTCCATCTCACGGATCACCAGGTCAGCCGGGCGCACCCGCAGCGGGGGACGTTTCCGATAGACCTCCTGCTCTTTCTTGAACTCCACCTCGATGGCCTGATCCAGCCCCATGGGCGCGCAGAACTTGCACTTGAACGCGCACCCGCGCGAGAAGGCCGCGGCGGTCACGGGGAAGACGTTCAACCGGTTGACGCGGTACTTCCCGAGCAACAGGCGGCGGTCGGGGAGGGGCAGGGCGCTCACGTCGAGGAACTCGGAGCGGAAGTTCTCCCGCGCCAAGCCCCCCTCCAGCCAGGCCAGCCCCGGCACGTCGGCGGGGCCGGGGGCCAAGCCGTTCGACAGCAGCCGGGCGAAACCGATTTCCGGCTCTCCCTTGAGCACGAACCGCCGCGGCCGGGCCAGGAAGTCGCGGGGCTTCCACGACGGCGCCGCGCCGGTCCAGACCACCGCCGTCTCCGGCCGGAGGTCCTGGATGAAGTCGGCCGCGCGCAGGTCCATGTCGCTGGAGACGTAAACGGTGAAGAACACCGCCGCGTCGAACCGCTCGCCCCGCAGGTAGCGCTCAAAACGTGGCGCCGACCAGCCCTCGGCCGGGGCGTCGAGCAGGCGCGCCTCGTGGCCGGCGTCGCGCGCGATCGTCGCCAGCAACAGCAGGTGCAACGGCGGCTTGTAGTCGTAGCCGTAGGAACATCCGTAAAGGCGATCCGGCGTCCCCTCAGGGTTGTAGGCGGCGGGAGGAACGCAGAACAGGAGCCTCATGCTGGCGGCCGATTGTCGAAGGCGGCGTTGAAAGCGGCAAGAACATTCGCGGCCGTCTTCTCCCAAGTGAAGCCTTTCACGCGCTCCCCCGCGCGGGCGATGAGCGCGCGGCGAAGGTCGAGGTCGGAAAGGAGGCGGCCCAGCGCCGCGGCGAGGGCCTCGGGATCGCCGGGCGGGACGAGCAGCCCGGCGTCGCCCACCGCTTCCGGCAGCGAGGAGGCGTTGGAGGCCACCACCGGCACGCCGCAAGCCATGGCCTCGATGGGCGGGATGCCGAAGCCCTCGACCACCGGCACGTAGGCGAAGGCGGCCGCGCCGCGCATGAGCGCAGGCAGATCGGCCTCCCGCACCCGGCCGGTGAGAAAGACGGCGTTGCGCAGACCGAGCGCGGCGATGGTCCGCTCCACGCCAGCCGAGTCGTTGCCGGGCGGGCCGGCCAGCACCAGCGACAGCGCGGCGCTTCCAGCCGGCCGGGCCGCGCGGCACTTCTCGAAGGCGGCCAGCAGCGTGGGCAGGCACTTCCGGCGGTCCAGGCGGCCGAGGTAGAGCACGTAAGGCTGGCGCAGGCCCAGGCGCGACCGGGCCTCGGTGGCCTCGCGCGGGCGCGCCACGGCCGCGCACCAGTGAGACACCCCGGGGGGGGCGACGGCGATGCGCTCGCGCGGCACGCCGAAGTGGTTCGCGATCTCTCCCCTGGCGTGCTCGCTGATGGTGATCACTCCGTCCGCCTCGCGCGCCGCGCGCGCCACGTCGCGCAGCAGCCAGCGGCGCAGCGGGCTGAAGAAGCCGGGATGGCTGGCGAAGATGGCGTCGTAGACCTGCACCACCCGTTTCACTCCGGCCGGCACGCGGGGGATGACGCTCTGGGTATAGACCAGTTGCGCGGCGCACTCGCGGACCGCGCCCGGCAGCCAGAACCGGTTCCGCAGGGCCGTGGTCGAGAAGAGAGACGGCGCGACCCGCACGCGCGGCCCGGCGAAGGGGAAGGCCTCGGGGTCGCGGCCGGCGTCGAGCCAGACGGTGTAGTCGTTGGTTCGATCGGCGCCCAGCAGCGCCTCGATCAGGTGCCGAACATAGGTATGCCCGCCGGGCGGGCCGCCGGTGTACCACTTGGCGTCGAGGCCGATGCGCATGCGGCGGGGTCTGGGGGCGAGGGGATCGGGAAAGGTCAGCCGTTGGTTGTCAGGCGTTGGCGGCGCCCCACGCCCAACTCTCCGACGCGCTGTAAGGCTACGGGTTGAGGGTCGATCGCTGAAGCAAAAAAACGATCGACCCCGGCGGCCCGTCCCGCCGACCGTCCGCGCGGCGCGGTCGATCCCGGCCACGGAGCCACGGGCGCGCCGAGATCCCATCCGCCGAACGCCGCCGTATTCAAGCCGGGATCGCGGCCAGCCGATGAGAGGTGCGGCGGCCGCGCCCACGGCCGCCTCCATCACAGCGATCCGTACATCCTGTCGTAGTCTTGACGAGGCCGGGCCATGCCGCGCGCTTTCGCGGCTGGCGCCGTCGCCCCCCGTCCATTCCTCAAGTGGGCGGGCGGCAAGGGCCAGCTGCTGGAGCAGTTCGCTCCGCTTTTCCCCGACGCCGAACTCTGGCGCCCCGACGCCGGGCGCTACCTGGAGCCCTTCCTGGGCGGAGGCGCGGTCTTCTTCCGACTGCGGCCGGAGAACGCCCTGTTGTCGGACCTGAACCGCCCGCTGGTGGAGTGCTATCGCGCCGTGCGCGACGAGGTGGAGGCCGTGATTCGCCGCCTCTCGCGCCACCGCTACGATCGGGATTATTACTACGCCGTGCGCGACCTGGACCCGGCGGCGCTGGCGCTGGCGG
>JACQVU010000167.1 GCA_016209585.1 Planctomycetota bacterium | reverse complement strand
CTGTTGATCAGCCAGGTTGTACTGGTGGTGCCGGTGTCTGTGTTCTGGGCGTGCAGGTCCGTGGTCAGCGCCACCGTGCCGCTGGCGTCGGGGAAGGTCACGGCGCGGGCGGCGGTGGCTGCGGTGGCGAACGTGGTGGCGAAGGTGTTCGCCGCGTTGTTCACCTGCAACGTCGAGGCGTTGAACGTGAACGTGCCCGCGATGGTCTGCGCCGCGTTCGTGAGCGCCAGCGTGCCGGCGGCGTCGGGCAGCGTGAAGGCGCGCGCGCTGGTCAAAGAGGCTGTGGTGAGCGTGGCGCTGTTGCCGCCGCTGTTGATCAGCCAAGTGGCACTGGTGGTGCCGGTGTCGCTGTTCTGGGCGTGCAGGTCGGTGGTGAGCGCCACCGTGCCGGTGGCGTCGGGGAAAGTCACGGTGCGGGCCGCGGTGGCGGCGGTGGTGAAGGTGGTGGCGAAGGTGTTCGTCGCGTCGTTCAACCGCAATGTCGAGGCGTTGAACGTGAGCGTGCCGCTGACGGTGTCGCCGCCCGTGGCGTTGAGGTAGGTGGCGGCGTAGCCGTCGGCCGGAAGGAAAGCCGCGGCGAGCGTGCCGGCGGCGATGTTGCTGGCGTTGGTGTAGAAGGCGCTCTCCTGGCCGTCGAGCAGGTCGGCGTCCAGGCCGGTGGCGGCGCCGTCGTTGGCGGAGGTCCAGACCGTGCCGGTGCGCCCGGTGAGCAGGTTGATCTCGTTGGCCGTGGCGGTGACGATGGTTCCGCCCACCTGCCAGGAGCCGGCGACGGCAAGGCTCGCCGCCGGGCCGACGGTGAACGTGCCGCTGGAGAGCGTCGAGGCCGCGGTGGCGCGAAGGTAGTCCGCGGAGTCCAGCCCGTCGAGCATGGTGGCGTTCAAGGCGAAGGCCACGGAGCGCAACTTGGTGCGGGGGGCCAGGGTTTCGCTCGGCAGCGTGGGGTTCGCGGCGGTGTCGGCGTCGACGGTGAGTTCCATCCACAGCGCGGCGTTGTTGACCGCGGCGGGGAGCGACCCGGTGGTGACCGTTCCCGCGCCCGCGCCAAGGTTAATGGTGTAGACGCCCGAGTTGACGGTGAGCGCCTGGGTGTTGGCGGCGAGGAAGGTCTCCTCATACACCGCCGCGCCGGCCACGGCGACGGTGAAGAGCCGCGCCGTGACGTCGACGGCCGCGCTGGTGATGGGCGCGCCGGTGGCGTCCGTGAGAACGCCCTGGATGGCCAGTTCCGCGGGGGGTTCGGCGGCGCGGGCCGCCTGGGCGCCGGCCATCACCAGCGCCGCGGCGAGCAGGCTGGCCGCCGCTGTGGCGGCGGCGGGAGGAAACCTGGGTGAGTGGTGCGTGACCATGGCGAGCCTCTGGGCGAAACGGGCGGGCGCCCTCATCCGCCGCCGGCCGGCGCCGGGGGTGGCGCCGGAGCCGCGGTGGAGGGAGCGATGGACGGTTCTTCTTCGACGCGCATGGACTCGAACAGCGTGACGCCGGAGCCGACCCGTTCGTCGGGCCGGCCGGGTTCCGGGGCCGGTTCCGACTCTTCGGCGCGCCGGCCGCCGGCGTAGAGTTCGGGGGTCTGGGTGACGCCTTCGAGGAAGGCGGTGTCGGAGACCTTGGCGCGCAGGAAGCGCCAAGCATCGCGGGCCGCGATGCGGCCGTCGCGGTCGGGGTCGGCGCGGTTGGTGGCGATGACCTCGTTGAACGTGTTGGCGAGCAGGCGCTGCTCCATCTCGACCAGTTCCAGCGCCCCCTGGTCCGGCGAACCGGCGGTGAGCACGCGGTAGCGGCCGGTGGCGAACTCGGTCAGGAAGCCGTCATCTTTCCGGTCCGGCACGGTCGCGCGGCCGAACGAGTTTTTGGCGGCCTCGCCGCTGAACGAGCAGTCGAGCACCACCGTCACCTCGCTGCCCGGCACGGCGTCGAGCCAGCGCCGCAGGTCGCTCAGCGAGATGGCGGATTGGGGGACGTTCTCCGGGTCGGCGTCGTAAGGCAACAGGTAGCGTTCCAGCCGGTCGCCGCCTGGAGCCACGGCGCCGAGACCCGAGAAGTAGAACACCATGCCGTCGGTGGGGCGCATCCGTCCCTTCAGGAAGGTCTCGATCGCGGCCTGAATGCCTCGCCGCGTCGCCTCGCGATTGGTGACGGCCTTCACCGAGGAACTGAAGTAGCCGAAACGTTCGCCGGCGTCGGACGAGAAGGTCCGCGCCAGGTTGGATGCGCCCGAGGGCGCGGCGTCCGCCTCTACCCCTTTGAAGCGGGGCACGTCGCTGTCGGGGAAGATGTCGTCGCGGTAGTCCAGCACGCTCACGGCCAGGGCCATGCGCTTGCGCATCTTGCGCTCGAAGTCGGGCGTGCCGACGCTGGGCTGGAACTCGTCCCGCAAGTGTTCGCCGGCCTTCAGCAGCACGTCGCCCAGAAGCGTGGGGAAGAGCGTCTCATGCACGCTGCGCCAGTTCGCCTGGTCCAGCGAACCGAAGAACCGGAACACGTCGAGCACGCCCCACCCGCGATCCATGGTGGAGAGGTTTTTTCCTTCCAGCCGCGCCGCGAACTCCGGTGGGCGGAGAATGTCGTTGCGCGAGTGCACGGAGGTGAACTGCATCTTCACCTTGAGGTCGCCCTGGAAACTGAGGTCGCGGATCCACCACGACGGGGCCACCGACCAGAACCAGACGAACGAGTTGAGCAGGTACATCGCGGTGGAGACCCCGGCGTACCGGTATTCGTAGTGGGTGACCGTGGTGAAAAGGACGAAATCGTACTGTTCGTCCCAGGCCTTCGACAGAATCTGCTCCCGCGTCGTCTCCGCCGTGAGTTTCGGGTCGTCGCCCACGAACGCGAAACCGGAGAGCTCCCGCATGAAAGGAATGATGCGGTTCTGGCGAAGGTCATCCAAGTCCACGTCCGGCGACCACCGGGTGGCGGCGTCGCGGTTGATGTCGCCCGTCTTGACCTCCGAGCGCACCGGCGCCACCAGCAGCCGGAACGACCTCTTCTCGGGAGCGGCCGCGGCCAGGTCGGTGAAGCGATCGTCGGATTGCCAGAAGAACTCTTCCGAGGCGCACCCCGCCATGAGGAACAGGGTCAAAAGGGCGGCTGGCGCGGCGCTCATCCGCCCTCTCCACGGGCCGCCACGGCGGGTTGCGACGGCGTGGCGCCGGCCGGAGCCTGCGCGACCTCACAGAGGACGCGCATCCCCGTCTGTTTGCGGCGGAAGTCGGGCGGGACGAACGTGCGCCGCGTGGCGCGCGCGTAGCGCCGGCTGCCCTCTTTTCCGCCGAAGTCCACGGCGCCGCCCTTGAGGCAGGTCTTTTTCCCGTCGGCGTCCCAGTCGGCGACCCACTCGAAGGCGTTGCCGCCCAGGTCGAACGCGCCCGCCCAACTCTGGTCCTGCGGCGCTTGGCCGACCGGCTGCACGCCCAGGCCGGTGAAGTTGCCGGCGCGGTCGTTCCATTCGTCGCCCCACGGGTACCAGCGCCGTTTCCCCTCGCGCGCGTTGACGTTGGGGTCCACCCAGCCCGCGGCCTTTTCCCATTCGCGCGCCGTGGGCAGGCGCAAGCGATGACCCTGGAGCCGCGCGTCGCCGCCCTTCGTCGCGTCGAGCCACGCGGCGTACGCGGCGGCCTCGTAGAAGCAGATGCCGGCGACCGGGTACTTCTCCTGGCCGTTGAGGAACGCGCCGTTGCGCCACTCCAGCGGGCCGGGCTTGCCGGTGGAGTCACGGCAGGCGGCCGCCACGGCGGGGGCCAGCGGCTGGCCATCGCGGTCCCGCCAGAACTCCGACCGCCCGTAGCCGTTGTCGGCGACGAAACGCTGGAACTCCTCGTTGGTGACCTCGTACTTGCCAAGGAAGAAGGAGGCGGCGATCTCGGCGCGGGGGTTGTCGGGGTTGTGGTCGGCGGGGTCGGGGCTTCCGGTGGGGAAGAAACCATAGCGCACGTACACGAACCCTTCCGGCGCGGCGAGCGCGATGGTGATTTCGCCGGCCAGGCGGGCGAGTTCCGGCTCGTCGGCGCCGACCTTGGCGCGGGCGTCAGCCACCAGGGCGCCGGCGCGGCCGAAGTCGCGGTCGCCCAGCGCCACCTCGATGTCGCGCATGAGCGCCTCCTTGCGCTTGCCGCGCGCCACCTCCAGCGGGCCGGCGATGCTCTCGGCGTCGGCGCCGGTGGGCGCCAGCGAGCGAGCCTCGAGATAGAACTTGAGCGCCATTTCCCACTGGCCGCTGGCGGCGGTTTCCTCGGCCTGTTTCTTGGCCTTGTTGAAGCCGGCCTTCTTCAGCCCCTCTTCCGACCGGGTCCAGTAGGGGGAGTTGCCGCGCTGTTTTTCGGGGATCACCTTCTGGGCGTCCTCGAAGCCGCTGCGGGCCGCGTCCCAGTTGCCGGAGCCGAGAGCCTTTTCGGCCTCGGTCATCAGGGTCTCGAACTTCTTGACGAACTCGGCCTCGTCGCGCCGGCGCTGCATCACCTCCCCCACCTCGGCCACGCGGGCGGCCGCGGCCTCGCGGCGGTCTGCCGGGGGGTCGGTGGCGCTCTCGATCCGCGAAAGGAGCGCCTTGGCGGCCTCCAGGCCGAAGTCGTAGTTGTAGTCGGCGGCGCCGTACTCGCCGGCGTCGGCGAAGGCGTCGGCCAGGGCGCGATGCATGTCGTAACTGGCGGTGAGCACCGTGGCTTCGCCCGGCGCGAGGGTTTTGGCGTCGCGAATGCGCTTGGTGATCTCACGCGCCGTGGAGCGCGCCTCGGACCCGGCCACGCCCTTCTCACCCAGCCCGCCGGCGACGGCGTCGAACCGGGCCTTCTCCTCGCCGGTGATGCGCAGCGCCTCCAGTTTGTTCTTCTGGGCGTTAACCTTGTCGCCCACGGCGAAGAAGCGCTTCTCGGCCGCCTCCACCGCCTTCTCCGCCGTGGTGATGCGCTCCATGTACTCCACCAGGTCCTTGCCGGCGGCGGCCAGGGCGCTGCGGGCCTCGACCAGCATCCGCTGGTGGGCGTCGAGCGCCTCCTTCTTTCCGCCGCCGGCGTAGGCGGCCAGCACGCTGTCGTCCGGGGCGGCGGAGATATCTCCCTCCACCACGGTGATGAACTCCGCGGCGGCGCCGGTGTTCGTCTCGGCCAGCGCGATGCGATCTTCGACGAACGCGCGCTTCTCGGCCGCGGCGGTGACGGCGGACACGACCAGCCAGGCGAACACCGCGGCCACGATGACGCCGGCCGCGCTGACCGGGATGGTCACCTTGCGGAACCGGTAGTACCAGCGCCAGGCCCGCTCGAACCGGCCGATGGGCCGCGCCTGAATCGGCTCGCCGCGCAGCCAGCGATCCAGGTCGTCGGCGAGAGCGCCGCAGTTCTCATACCGGCGGGTCTGGTCTTTTTCCAATATCTTGAGGCAGACCGTTTCCAGGTCGCGCGGCACGTCGGGCTTGATCTTGCGCAGTTGCGGCGCCGGATCGCTGATCACCTTCGCCAGCAGTTGGTGCACGTCTTCGGCCTCGAAGGGTTTCTTCAGCGTCAACATCTCGAACAGGCTGACGCCGAGCGAGTACTGGTCGGACTTCGGCCCCACCTCCGACCGCTCGCCCAGGGCCTGTTCGGGCGCCATGTAGGCCGGCGTGCCCATCACCTGCCCGGTCGCCGTCATGGTGGCGTTGGTCTTTTCGCGCGCCAGGCCGAAGTCGGCGATCATCGGCCGATCCTCCTTGCGCGTGACCATGATGTTGGCCGGCTTGATGTCGCGGTGGATGACACCGGCCTCGTGGGCATGGTTGAGCCCCCGCGCCGCGCCGATCACCAGTTTCGCCGCGCGCTGGGGCGTGATGCGCTCCTTCTCAATAATCGAGTCGATCCCCCGCCCGTCGACGAACTCCATCGCGTAGTAGTGCGTCCCGCCGTCCTCGCCCACGCCGTAGATCGGCACCACGTTGGGGTGGTTGAGTTTCGCCGCCGACGCCGCCTCCCGCTTGAACCGCTCGACCACCTGCTTGCTGGTGGTCAGGTTCGACGGCAACACCTTCAACGCCACCCGCCGCCCGACCCCGTCCTGAATGGCCTCGTACACCACCCCCATCGCGCCGCGACCCAACTCCCGCACCAACTTGTATTCCCCCAGGCGATCTTCGCCGTGGGCCTCGGCCAGTGTCGTCTTGCCGGCCACGCCGTCCAGCAGGCTGCCCGACGTCGAGCCGCCCGCCGCCCCCTTCGTCCGCGCCGAGCCGTGCGTCGACCCCACCACCCCGCGGCTGTGATCGGCGGGCTGCGTCGCCGCGGCTCCGCGGCTCGCCACCCCCGCGCCCGTGGCCCCCGCTCCCGTGGTCGGCGCAGCCACCTGCGAGGCCCCCGCCCCGCGCGTGGCGCCCGTCCGCGAGCGCACTTCGAACAACACGTCGTCCGCGCCCGCGACGGCCGCCCCGCTCACCCCTCCAGCCGTCGCCTCCACCACGCCCCCGGTCGCCGCGCCGGACTTCTCACCCGGACCCACGGCCTCCGGCCCCGGCGCCCGCGCCACCGACGGCCGCGAGGCCTTCAGGTCGAGCAGCGTCATCATCGGCGCGGCCTCGTCGCCCGGCCCTGGTCCCGCGCCTGCTCCGGCGTGGGCTGGCCCTTCCGCCGGCTCCGGCGGCGGCGACGCGACCGAGGGCCGCGAGGCCTTCAGGTCAAGCAGCGTCATCACCGGCGCGGCGTCGTCGCCCAGCCTTGGTCCCGCGCCTGCTCCGGCGTGGGCTGGCCCTTCAGCCGGCTCCGGCGGCGGCGACGCGACCGAGGGCCGCGAGGCCTTCAGGTCGAGCAGCGTCATCATCGGCGCG
>JACQVU010000166.1 GCA_016209585.1 Planctomycetota bacterium | reverse complement strand
GGGCGGGAAAGGCGGAAAGGGGGGGAAGGGGGGGAAAGGGGGAGGCCGACGCGCCTCTGCCGACCCGCTCACCTTCCCGCGTTCCGACGTTCCTGCCTTTCTTCCGCCTCCCCCGGCGTGTGACGCCAGGTCACCGCGCGCGGCGCCCGCGGGAGGAGCCGGCGGCGGGGCCGCGGTCGCGGCCGCCCCGGTCTTCGCGCTCGCCGGCGTCGTCGTGGTCGCCGGGATCGTCACGGTCCGCGCGGCGGGCGGTGGCGTCGCGGCGGGAGAGGCGCGCGCCTGAGGCGGCGTTGTCGGCCACGTCGACCACGGAGCGCAGGTCGACCGGCTCGTAGCAGTCGAAGTCCTCGCCCACCAGGTCGCTCACGGCCTGTTTCTGCTCGTCGCGCAGTTTGGCGGCGTCGAGCACGAAGTGGCGGCAGGGGGTGGCGCGCTCGGAGAGCGCCCCGGCCAGGTGCGGCGCGAGTTTGTCCCAGGCGACCACGCGGCGGTTGACCGGCTCCTGTTCCTCCGCGTCCCACGCCTGGAGGAAGACGATGTCGGGACGCGCGAACGCCTGGCTCTTGAACTCCGTGAACGACACGCCCACCGACACCGCGCCGCTGTCCACGTCGCCCACCAGGTGGGCGCGCGGCGCCAGCCACCCGGCGCCCAGGGCGCTCTTGATCTCGCGGCGGTGGCGGAGGAAGAGGTAGAGTTCGTCGAGCCGATCCCGTGGGACGTAGCGGCTCTCGAAGCGGATGTCGCGGTCCTGGTGGCGCCGGCGCACCGTGGCCACGGCGCGGCGGTTGCCTTCGTCCCAGGAGGCGAAAAGGTACTCGGCGGTCCACTTGCGTGGAACGAACTGTTCGCCCTTCTTCTGGTGGGGGTTCAGGACCTGAAGGTTGAAATGGTCGGCCAGAGCCACGACCTCGGGCAGCGCCTCGCGCGCGAAGAACCCGGGCCGGTGGAAGTTGAGCACGAACTCCACCGGGGCCTCCGCGAAAGCGGCGTCGATGGCGCGCCACGCCGGGTCGTCGGTCTCCGTGTGTTGCAGAGCCTCCGGGGAGAGGAGAACCATGTCGAAGTAGACGCCGGTGTCGGGGTTCTCATACACGAACTCGCCGACCGGGTCCGGCATCTCCTTCCCAAGCGGGCCTTTCACGCCATCGAAGTCTTCCGGTTCGGCGCCGGAGCCGGTGAAGTTGAATTCGTAGTTCGGGCGCGGGCTGAGGTAGGCGAAGACCTCCCGCACCGTGGGCGGCGTGTCGCCTTTCCGGACGAAGAACTGCAGGTCGAAACTCATGGTCCGCGCTCCCTTCCTTGGAGGAACCGCGCCCCACCATATTCACCGTGATCGCCGGCGTCAAACCGCCCGCGGTTTTGGCCGGTCACCCGGATGGTCCGCGGGCTACCGCCCCGGTGAGGTCGGTGGGGCCACCAGGTTCTCATAGAGCCGGGCATACTCGGCCGCGGCCAACGCCCAGGAGTGCTCGCGCGACATGGCGCGCGAGACCAGCGCCTGCCACAGCGGGCGGTCGCGCCAGGCGGCCAGGGCGCGGTCGAAAGCCGCCAGCAGCGCGGCCGGGGTCTCATCGGTGAACAGGAAACCGTCGCCGCTCCGGGGGCCGGCGGCGGTGTGGTCGGTCACGGCCTCCGCCAGCCCCCCCACGGCGCGGGCGATGGGAATCGCGCCGTAGCGCGCGGCCGTGAGCGCGCCGAGGCCGGAGGAGTCGGACCGCGCCGGCAACAACGCCATGTCGGCCCCGGCGAGCAGGCGGTGGGTGAGGCGGTCGTCGCGCAGCGTCCTGACACAGAGCGCCGCCTCGCGCCCCTTGACCAGGTTCTGCAAGGCGACGTGGTAGCGCTCCTCGCCCAGCCCCAGCACGGCCACCAGCGCGCCGCGGGCCAGCAGTTCCTCCAGCGCCGCGAGCAACAGAGGCATGCCCCGCTGCTCCACGAGCGGCCCGGTGACCGCGATGAGCGGCCGGTCGGCGGCGGCGGTCGCCGGGAGGCCGGCGTCCTCGAGGGCCGCGGCCCGGCAGGCCTGCTTGCCGGCCTGGTCGTTCGCGGAGAACGCCGCGGGCAGGGCGGGGTCGTGGGCCGAGTCCCATGTTTCCGGGTCGATGCCGCAAGGAATGCCGCGGAGATCCCGGGCGCGGAAGGTCATCATCTCGTGCAAGCCGCAGCCGTGGTCCTTGGTCTGCGCGTCCCGGGCGTAGGTGGGGGAAAGGGTGGTGATGCGGTCGGCGTTCACCAGCCCGCCCTTGAGGAAGCCGAGGCTGCCGAAGAACTCCAGTTCCTGCCAGTTGAAATGTTTCCAGTCGAGGCCGGTGAGCGCCATGTCCCAGTGCCAGAAGATGCCCTGGTAGGCCAGGTTATGCACCGTGAGCACCGAGCGCACCTTCTCAAACGGGCCGGTGGTGTGGCGGTGTTTGAGGTAGACCGGCAGCAGCGCCGTCTGCCAGTCGTGGCAATGGATGACGTCGAAGCGTTCGCCGCGCGCGGCGAGGAGTTCGAGCAGCCCGCGGCAAAAGAAGACGAAACGTTTCGCGTTGTCGTCGTAGTCTCCGGTGGGCGGGCCGTAGAGGTGTTCACGGCCGAAGAAGTGGTCGTTCTCCAGGAACCAGACCGGAACGTCGCCACCCGGCAGGCGCCCCTCGCGCCAGAGTCCCTGGACGCGGAGGTCCATGAAATCGACCGACACCGCCACGTTCGTCGCGGCCAGGTGGGGCGCGCCCTGGCGCACGGCCTGATAGAGCGGCATGGCCAGGGTGACATCGTGGCCCAGGCGCGAGAGGTACTTCACCAGCGCGCCGACCACGTCGCCCATCTCTCCAGTCCGCGCGAACGGCGTCGCTTCCGAGGCGGCGAACAATACCTTGGTCATGGGTTTTCAACTCCAGCGCGCGAGCCTAGCAGATGCGCCGCCCGCCCTCAACGCCGGCCTTTTCGTTCCCGCGCGCGACGCGGGCGCCCCGGCGGCCTCGTCCGCGCTCCGGCCCGGCATGAAGGTCACGGTGACGCCCTCCGGCCGGATCCGGAGCCATCGAGGGGCGGCGCCATGGCGCCCGTGGGGGCCTCTCCGGCTGGGGCGTTTTTTTTTCGCCGCTTGATCGGCTCGCGCAGGGGGGCGGGGGGATCGTCGCCGCAGAGCGTGTAGACGTTCTGAAGGTGGGCGCGGAAGAGGCGGTCGAAGTCGGCGTCGTGGGCCGTGGAGTGCTCGTCGCCGAACCACCAGAACCAGTCGCTGCCCTCGGCGATGGCGATCTCTTCACGCGCCCGCGCCTCAGCCGCGGCCGGCAGCGACCCGGACGCGGCGCGCTCCACCAGGCGTCGGCGCGCGGCGAAGAGGAGCGCCCAGGCGGCGCGGTCCTCCGCATGGCCGGCCCAGATGCGGAGATCGGCGTTGATCCACGACCCAGCCGCGAGGCGCGGCAGCGTCGTCTCGGCGGGGGCGGCGTCGAGCGCGTCACTGAGGCGCGCCGTGCGCACCTCGTCGCCCGCTCCCTCCAGCGCCGCGTACAGCGCCGTGAGGAAGGGCACGCCGCCGCCGGGGTAGTACTCCCAGGCGTTCTCGCCGTCGAGAATGACGGGCAGGATCGGCGCCTTCCGCGCCGAGCGGGCGCGGGCGTCGCGGGCCACGGAAAGGAAGTGCTCGGCCGCCTCCCGCGGGGGACGATCGCGGTACGAAAAGCCGATGAGGTCGGAAAGCCGGTGGTCGCGGAAGAAGAGCGCGGCCTCGCCGGCCGGCGTCGCCAGTTTGTACGCCTGGTAGAGCAGGTCGGGGTTCTTCAGCGCCCCGGCGGCGTTGCGCTCAATGGCCACGCCCAGCGAGCGGGCCAGCACCCCCTCGTCGGTGGCGAACCAGCGCGCGCCGGCCCGGACCAGCAGCGCCGCCGCCGCTTCGCTCACGGCCCCCTCCGCCGGCCAGACTCCGCGCGGGCGGCGGCCGAAGCGGCGCTCGAACGCGGCCAGCGCGCGCTCGGTCTGCGACACGGCGTCATCTTCCAGCGGCTCCCAGCCGGGCGCCAGCGGCGCGTGGGGGTGGGCGTCCCGCACGCACGACCAGTCGAGCAGCAGCGGCAGGATGGGGTGGTAATAGGGCGTCACGGTCAGTTCGATCTGCCCGCGGTCTTGCAGTTCCCGGTACAACTCCACCACGCGGGGCAGGCGCGCCACCTGCGCGTGGAGCAGGCGCGTCTTCTCTTCTTCCGTGTACCCGCGCTCCTTCTTCACCAGCCCGGCGAGGAAAGTGTCGTCCTCGATGAGCAGCGGGTGGAACCAGGCGAGGTTGGCCCACACCTGCGTGTCGCGGAGGTCGGCCTCCGTGAAGCGGCGCACGTGGCGCTCCGCCCCGAGGTGATCCGGCCCTCCGCGCAGGGCCAGCAACTCGGCGTAGCGGCGGTGGGGGGCGATCATCGTCGCCGGCGGGCCCCAGAAGAACTCCCGCAAGAGGAACGCGCGCTCGGCTTCGTCCAGGTCGGCGGCCGGCTTCGCGGACAGCCGCAGCCAGGGGTCATGCTCGAAGAGATGGTCGGTCTCCTCCAGTTGGCGTAGCAGAGAGGGAACGAAGTTGATCGTGGCGCGCACGCCCGGGAACCGGCGCAGCAGCAGCGCCATGCCGGTGTAATCCTTAACGCCGTGCAGGCGCGCCCAGGGAAGCGCCACCTCTCCCGTCACGTCGTTCCGATAGTAGGGCTGGTGGAAATGCCAGAGAAACGCGACGGAAACGGATGAAGCCATCTGCGATGGGCCGACCGGAGCCGGCGGGCGCCGCGCGCCCGTCACTCGTCAAACAGTTCCTTCAGCGAGACCTTGAAGCCCTCGATCACCTGGCTGGTGACGGTTCCCTTCTCCACGACCCGCTCGACCAGTTGATAGGTTTTCCCCTTGAGCAGATGCACTTCCACGG
>JACQVU010000158.1 GCA_016209585.1 Planctomycetota bacterium | reverse complement strand
GTATCACCTCGTGAAGTCGCCGGAGAGGCTGGCGCTGGCGCGTGGTCCAGCCTGCCGCTATGCCGCGGATTCCGCGGAGGATTCCGTTCGATACGTGTGCGCTCGAATCGAGGATCTGATCGGGGCCATTGAGATGCGCCGCCGCGTTGCCGAGATCACGAAGGGACCGGCGACCGAAGAGCAGGGGCGGAAGGCCGCGTTGGCCTGGAGGCGTATCTACGACCACGTCTGTGCCGATGAAGTGCGTCTCGAACTCGCCCGCATGAATGAGCCTGGCCGCGCCAAGATCTGGGACGTCCGAGACCTCGCTCTCACGTCCGTGATCCAGGAGTTGTTGGCGTCCGGCGAAGACGCGCTTGGTCTCTGGCCCGCGGAGAAGAAGCCTGACGATCTCGCCCGTTTCGCGGCGTGCGTTGCGCACTGCCGCCAGTGGACCGGGCTGGATCCCGATTTCACGGAAACGAAGGAATTCGCGGCCTACCTGAAATCTCTCGTGGAGAACGATGCCGGCGAACTTTTCCCACTCCCGTGCGAAGCAACGACTGACGAAGACAATGCACGTTCGTATGACGGGGATAAGGGTGAATGACCCGGTTTTGTACCAGGCTTGCACCACCAAATGGCGGATGTTCCTCGCCAACCCAAGCAACCCGGAACTCAACCACAAGGAATTAGACGATTATCCGGGTGTCTGGAGTATCCGTATCACGCGGCACAGGTGGCGTGCCTGCTACCGCGAGGGCGACCGGCCTGACTTGGGCCAGGCGATCATCTGGTTCTTTCTCGGAACTCACGGAGAGTTTGACGAGGAGTTCGAGCGGCGCCGGTGAACTGCGCGCCTTCCATCCCCCTGCGCGGAGTGCAGCGGTCGGTCAGTGGTTGAGGGATCAGGTCCCATTGCTTCTCGCGGGACGGCTGCCGCCGTGAGTACACTTGCGCGGTGACCGGTATCGGGCGGACGTTGGCGCGGTGGGACTTCATTGATGGGCTGCTACGGTCTTGGAGAACCGCTCGTTGAGCGGGCCGGCGACGGGAAAAAGGATATCCAGGTCTTCCGGCGTCAAACGCCGCGCCCCTCGCCCGTGGTCCCTCTCCCGTCGTCCCCTCGCCTACGGACCTCCCCGGCTGGCTGGTAACCGGGTGGTAAAAATAAGTGGAAACTTTTCCGCGTCCGGCGCGTCATAAGAGGAACCCGTGCCCGGCCTCGCCGGGAACGCGGAGTGGGCGGGCGCCCGGCCCACGGGGCGCGCCAGAAGATCGACACGCCGCCGGCTGGCTGGCCAGCCGGCGCAACGCGGCCAAGGAGCACGCCATGCCTTTCAATCCGCTTTCCACCATCGGCCTTCGCGCTTCGGCCGCCGCCGCGTGGTCCGCGCGCTCCAGCCTCCGCGGTTTCCTCGGCCTCCTGGCGCTGGCGGCGCTTTTTTGCGCGCCGGCGGCGCCGGCCTGGGCCGACGGCTTCATCATCATCGACGAGCCGCCGCTGCCGCCGCGGCACATTCCGGAGCGGGCGCGCTACTTCCCGCTCTCGGTCAAGAGCCACAAGGTGACGGTGGACATCAAGAAGCACGTGGCCGTCACCCGCGTCGACCAGGTCTTCCACAACCCCAACGCCATGCAACTGGAGGGCACCTACATCTTCCCGCTGCCGCTGGAGGCCTCGGTGGACCGGTTCTCGATGTGGATGGACGGCGTGGAGGTGCACGGCGAGGTGCTGGAGCGCGAGAAGGCCCGCAACATCTACGAGAACATCGTGCGCAAGATGCAGGATCCGGCGCTGCTGGAATACATCGGCCAGGGCGCTTTCAAGTGCCGGGTCTTTCCCATCCCGGCCAACGGCGACAAGCGCGTGGCGCTGGAGTACACGCAGGTGCTGGCCCCCGACGGCGGGCTGGTGCGCTATACCTATCCGTTGAACACCGAGAAGTTCTCGTTCACGCCGTTGGAGGAGTGCGTGGTGGACGTGCGGATCGTGAACGGCGCGCCGATTCGCAACGTCTACTCGCCCACCCACCCGGTGGACGTGAAGAAACTGAAGGAGAACGCGGCGCGGGCCACGTACGAGGCGCGGAACGTGCGGCCCGACAAAGACTTCACGCTCTACTACTCGCTCAGCGAGAAAGACTTCGGCCTCTCGCTGCTCACCTACAAGAAGCGCGACGGCGAGGACGGCTTCTTCGTGATGATGCTCTCGCCGAAGACCGAGTTGAAGGAAGACGAGGTCATCCAGAAAGACGTGGTCTTCGTGCTCGACACTTCCGGCTCCATGGCCGGCGAGAAGATGGAGCAGGCCCGGAAGGCGCTGACGATGTGCGTGTCGGGCCTCAACAAGGGCGACCGCTTCAACGTCGTCAGTTTCTCGACCGACGTGCGCCCCTGGAAGAAGGGGCTGGTGAACGCCACGCCCGAGGAGGTCAAGCAGGCCCGGCAGCACATCGAGGAAGAGTTGAAGCCGGTGGGCGGCACCGACATTCACGACGCGCTGCTCGCGGCGCTGAAGATGGGCGGCGACGGCGCGGATGACGCGGCGAAACGGCCGTTCATGATCGTGTTCATCACCGACGGCAAGCCGACGGTGGGCGAGATCGACCACGCCCGCATCTGGTCCGACGCCCAGAAGGCCAACGCGCGGCAGGCGCGGGTCTTCGTCTGCGGCGTGGGCTACGACGTGAACGCCGTGCTGCTCGACAAGATCGCCGACGATTCCAACGCCACGCGGGAGTACGTGACGGAGAAAGAAGACCTGGAGGTGAAGATCGGCAACTTTTTCAAGAAGGTCTCCTCGCCCGTCCTCGCCAACATCGACGTGGGGTTCGACAACCTCAAGGTCTACGACGTCTACCCCCGCAAACTGCCCGACCTCTTCCACGGCACGCAGATCACCGTCTACGGCCGCTACAAGGAGGGCGGCGACCGCGCCGTGCGCCTCTCGGGCATGGTCAACGGCGAGAAGCGCGAGTTCGTCTTTGAAGACAAGTTCGCCGCGGAGCGCAACAAGAACGACTTCGTCGCCCGCCTCTGGGCGCGGCGAAAGATCGCCTTCCTGCTCGACAACATCCGCCTCAACGGCGAACGCGACGAGTTGAAAAACGAGATCATCGAACTCTCCAAACAGTACGGCATCGTGACGCCCTACACCTCCTACCTGGTGACCGAAGACATGGTCCCCACCACCCGCAACCGCGGAGCGCCCGGAGGCCGCGACGGCGACGACGGCCGCTTCGGCATCCCGGACCAGTTCTCTTCCTCCGAAGGGCGCCGGTCCCGCGGCGGACCATCGCAGGGAACGCCGCCCACCACCACCGCGCCGCCTACACCATCGATGCCGGGAGACTCCCTCGGCCTGGAGGGGCTTCGGGACATGCGCGGGAACGAGGACCTGGGGGCCCTGAGCGACCGCCTGCGCGAGTTCCTCGGCAACGGCCAGCCCCGCGCCGAAGAGGCTCCCTCCGCCGGTGGTGGCCGCGCGGGAGGCGGCGCGGGCGAGAAGGCTGGGGCCGCCGGGCCGGCGCCGACGCCAGCGCCCAGTGCGGATAGCGTGCGCCGCCGCCAGTCTGAGGCGATGGGCCGTTACGCCAAGAAGGCGGAGGGCAAGGAGGGGGTCGAGGCTTCCAAGGCGATTGAGAAAGACAAGAGCGCCTACGGCCACGGCCAGTCGTTTGACGAGAGCCTCACGCTCCAGCGCGACGATGCGGCCGGCGGCGCGGGCGCCAGCGGTGGCGCCGACGTTCCCACCAGCGGCGAGCGGGCGGCGCGCGCGATCTCCAAGGCCATCAAGAGCGTGGCCGGCAAGACCTTCTACCTCATCGACGGCCGGTGGCAGGACGCGGCCTACGACGCGAAGAAGCACAAGAACGTGAAGAAGGTGGAGTACCTTTCGACCGAGTACTTCGACCTCTTGAAAAAAGACGCCGACATGGGCAAGTACCTGGCCCTCGGCCAGCGCGTGCTGCTGGTGCTGGGCGACCAGGCCATCGAGATCGTGCCCGCGCCGGAGAAGAAGTAGGGCGGGGGACGGGGGACGGACAAGTTGTCAGTTGTCAGGGCGCGGAGCGTGAAGTTCGCTGACAACTGGCAACTGACAACTGCCGAGGAGAAGGGCGACGGCTGAAGGACGAAGGGCGGGCGCCGAGAGCCAAGGTCTATTCCCTGGGGACCTTGGCTGTTGGCGCGAGGTCTTTCGTCCTTCAGCCGTCGCCCGCCGCCGGTTTCGTTTTGACAGGCGCGACGGGCCGTCTTAGACTGCGATTTCGGTGCGGTGGGTCGGTCGATCGCCACCGGGGAGAGGTGTCCGAGTGGTCGAAGGAGCACGCCTGGAGTGCGTGTGTACGCCAAAAGCGTACCCCGGGTTCGAATCCCGGCCTCTCCGTATTGTGGTCGCCGTCGCCCGCCTGCGCGCCATCGCCGCGGGCGCGGGGCTTTTCGTGACGCTGGCCGGCGTCGCGGTCGGCGTCGCGGGGTGCGGTGGGGACCGCGATCCCGCCGCGATGGACGGGATCGTGGAACTGGAGCGGCACGCGCTGGGCTTTGAATTGCCCGGTCGCGTGGCGGCCATCCTGGTGGAGCGCGGGGCGCGGGTGACTCTCGGCCAGCCGCTGGCGCGGCTCGACGACAGCCTGGAGCGCGCCCAGCGTCCGGCGGCGGCGGCGGAAGTCGAACTGGCCGAGGCGCGCCTGCGGCTGTTGGAGACCGGCGCGCGGGAATCTGAGATCAAGGCGCTGGAGGCGCGACTCTACACCGCGGCGGCCGCGCTGGAGGGGGCGGAGCGCGATCTGGCGCGGCAGCGGCCGCTGCTCGAGAAGGGCACGGTCGGCCAGGCGACGATCGACCGCCTGACCACGGGGGTAGACGAGGCCCGCGGCGCGCGCGACGCTCTCCTTGCGCAACTGCGCACCGCCCGCGAAGGGAGCCGCCCGGAGGAGATCGCCGCCGCCCGCGCCGCCCGCGACGCCGCCGCCGCCCGCTTGGCGGCGCTGGACGAACGGCTCAAACATTACACGATGAGAGCGCCGGACGAGGGCGAGATCGCCGACCTGGTGGCGCGCGTGGGCGAGGTGCTGCCCGCCGGTGGACCGGTGGCGCTGTTCGTCCAGGCGCGGCGGCCCTACGCCGACCTGTTCGTGCCCGCGCCGCGCCTGGTCGCCATCGCCGTCGGCGCCAAGGCGGCGGTGCGGGCGGACGGCGACGAGCGGGAGTACGCCGCGGTGGTGGAGCAAGTTTCGCCCATCACGGAATACACCCCCCGTTACCTGCTCAGCGACGACGACCGCGCGGCGCTGGTCACCAGGGTGCGCGTGCGCATCGCGGACCCGGAGCAACGGCTGCACGCCGGGGTCCCCTGCCGGGTGGTTGTGGGGAAGTGAGGCCGGGCGCCACGCCCCGCGTTCTTCGCCGTCGCCGCTCCTCCCATGTCCGCGCCCCTGGCCATCGAGACCCACGACCTGCGCCGCGAGTTCGGGCCCATCGTGGCCGTCCGCTCCGTGAGCCTCGCGGTGCGGCGAGGGGAGATTTTCGGCGTGCTCGGCCCCAACGGCGCCGGCAAGAGCACCACCATGCGCATGCTGTGCGGCATCCTCCGGCCCACCGGCGGCGGCGGCAGCGTGTGGGGGTACGACATTCTGACTCAGTCGGAGGCCATCAAGCAGCACATCGGCTACATGACGCAGCGATTCTCGCTCTACGAAGACCTGACGGTGGAGGAGAACCTCTTCTTCTACGGGGGAATCTACGGTTTCTCCGGCGCCGAACGCCGCCGCCGGGCCGACGAGGCGGTGGAGCGGTTCGAGATCGGCGAGCGCCGCCGACAGATCGCCGGCACGCTGTCGGGCGGGTGGAAGCAGCGGGTGGCGCTGGCCTGCGCCACGATGCACACCCCGCCGCTGCTCTTCCTCGACGAACCGACGGCCGGCGTGGACCCCGTGAGCCGCCGCGCCTTCTGGCGGATGGTGCACCGCATCTCGGCCGGCGGAGCCACGGTGCTCTACACCACGCATTACATGGACGAGGCCGAGCGCTGCCACCGACTGGCCTTCATCTTCCGGGGCGAAGTGCTGGCCACGGGAACGCCGGACGAGGTCCGCGCCGCCGTGGGACTCGACGTGGCCTTGATGGAGGTCTCCGGCGCCGACGCCGTGCGGGTGGTTGACCGACTGCGGGGCGACCCGCGCGTCACCGAGGTGGCGCCGTTCGGCGACACGCTGCGCGTCATCACCCGTGGCGCCGACGCCACCGCGCTCGCGCGGGAGACCCTGCTTTCGCTCGGCCTCCGCGCCGATTCGATCCGCCACGACCGCGCGTCGGTGGAAGACGCCTTCGTGGCCCTGGTGCGCTCGGAGGAAGCCGCCGGGCCGGAGTCGCCCAAGGCGTCTCGTTGGGAATCTTCTCCCAGCCAGCCGTGAACCGGCGGTCGGAGGTCGGTGTTCACGGCTCGGCGATCACTGGCCCACGCGGATCCCCGGCCGGCGCGGTGACGTTGTTTCTTTCGGGATGAGCAGGGCCGCGATGCGCGCCGCGCACCGCTCCGCGTCGGCTGCCACTTCATGCTCCCAAATGCGAACGACGCGCCAACCCGCCACGCGAAGCGCGGCGCGGTTCCGCCGGTCACGCGCCCGGTTTCGCGCGAGCTTGGCGTCCCAGTATCCTCGCCGGCTGTTCGGGCGACGATAGCACCGTGGGCAGCCGTGCCAGAAACACCCGTCCACGAAGAGCGCGACGCGCGCTGAGGGGAAGACGATATCGGGGCAGCCAGGCAGGGCGCGCACGTTGAGGCGGAAGTTGCGTGATCCCGTCGCGCGGAGGGCTCGTTGGAGGTTCACTTCGGGCCAGGTTCCGCGCCCACGCACACGCCGCATCGTTTCCGAGCGAACGCGGGGCGATACGGTGTCAGCCATCGGATAGCCCGATCACGATTCCTCGTCCTCGCGCTCGTCCCGGTCGACCGCCGTCTCGCCGCCCATTTCCTCAAGTCGCTCTTTCGCCAGTTTCTCGAGGCGCCAAGCCTGCGTCAGCAGCGTCCGGCGCAGTCCGGGCGACACGGCCCCTTCGCTTATGACACGCGCCAACGCGGCGATGATGTTGGACCTGCGCGCGATCCGCACGTCGGGATGCTTCCGCGCCTCGTAGATGCCGTCCGGGATGATTTTCCCGCGCGCCGACGGCGGCAACTTGATGCGACTCGCCGCCGGGATGTTTTTCTCGTTCAAGACCGCTCCGAAGCTGGACGCCTTGAGAACCTGTTGGTAGACCGTGAACTCCGCGTCACCGAGCGTGGCCTTGGCGTCCTTGCTGGTCAGATCGAAGAAGGGCCACATTTCAATCTCGGCCACCTCGAACGGATCCAGGACGTTCATCGCGACGGCGTCGGTGCGCTGGTTCGTAAGGTGGCGGCGAATACGGACGCGCAGACGCTCGACGGTCTGGCCGACGTAGATCGGCTCCCCGTCGTAGTCGTAGAAGGCATAGACGCCGTACTGCGCGTCGCCGACGACGCGGCCCTTCTCGTCGGTCCTATCGAGGAAGGAGACGATAGCGGCGCGGATTGCGGCAACGTCAGCGGGAACATCTCGCGGCATGGCGGAGATGGTAACACTTGCGCCCGGGCGCTGCGAACTTGCTACGCCATTTGCCGGCGCGCGGCCGGGAAGGCGTGCGACACCAGCCATGACACCGCCGGGACGCAGACGGCATCGCCGAACCCGAACAGCGCTTGGTTGACAGGCACATCTAGCCGGAAAGAGTCGGGGGCGCCTTGAAGGCGGGCGCACTCACGCGGCGTCATATTCCGCGCGCGGAGCGTTCCATTACCGCCGGCGACCACGAATTGCTTGCTGCTTCCGCCTCGCGCCGTGCGAAGGCAGCCGGCGACACCGTCGACGCGAAGTTCGGCGACTGCCTTTCCGTAGCGAGTGCGGCGGTAGACTGTTCCGACCGTCGGAGACGTCGCTCGACGAAGGCTTTCGGCGCGCGCGCGGTCGAGGGGGCGCATCGTCTGTACGAGGTGCCCCGTGCGCTCCGCGCTCCACCAAAGCGGCGAATCGCCCGACTCCACTTCGACGATGTCGGCGAGAGTCAGCCTGCGAGTCGGCGGCGGTGGCAGATCGACCCGGCCCCACCCGAGATCGCGGTTCGTCCGCATGAACCGCTCGACAGCCGGCGGGCGCAACCGCGATGCCGGCTCTAGGGCGCGCACCGCGCGCAGCGACGATCCGCGCGACGCGATCACGAAGAGACGCGGCCGGCTCTGAGGAACGAAGTGGACCGCGTCCAGCATGACAGCATCGCAGGCGTAGCCGAGATCGTTGAGCGTCTTGATCGCCGAGCGGAGGTCCTGCCCGTCGTGGGAAGTGAGAGAAGCACGTCAAGCGCGCAGGTTGACGTCGCAGGACCAACTGACCGCGATTGTTGAGCGAAAGGACGAGCGGGGTCGCAGCGCCGTTCGCGGATCGCGGATGACATTGTGTACTGGCGTGGCTTGCAGGTTACCCACAACCACCACGAGATACTTCTGGCCGCGAAAGCAGGCTTCCATCCACTCTCGATCCGTGAACGTAATAGCGCCAGTGAGACCTTTCAGCCCTTTGATCTCGATAGCGGTCTCTGAGTCGTGCCGAACCCCGAAGTCGTAGCCACGCGCGGCATCGCGCATATCCAGAATAAACTCCCGCGGAATGCGTAACATCGATTCAACGTTCATCAAAAAGAACTCCTCGGCTCGCCGGCCAGTGAGCAGGCGTTCAGCCACGTTATAAGGTCGGCGCGTCGCGACGGCCATCGCGTCGATGGCTTCGACCGTCGCATCCTCGTCGCGAACGAGAATCCGCTCCGCGAGAGCCATGAGGGCCGCATCGCTCACGTCCCTCAGCTCGTCCACCACGCGTTGGCGGTTCGGGCGAAGCGCGCGCTTGTGCCAACCTTTCCGCTCGTTTGGATGAAGGGGGTCGAACTCATCGCGGAGATTCTTGAGGCTCGCCGGAGGCACCCCGAGGGCCTGCGACGCTTCCCGAAACGCCGCCCTCCAACTTTTGAGGCCGTTCCCGGCGAGATACGTCTGGTCAAGGCGACTCATGCAGTAGCCGATAACCACGACCGCGGTCTCCAGCCTGCGGCGTTGAGTCTCGGTTGTCATGCCTCGAAATCGCCACGACTCTGGCGAGTGTTCAAACTTGGTGTGATCTCACGCGATCGGCAATAGCCCGCCGACCTGAGCGACCCGCTCACTATTCCGCCGATACATCTCGGCCTTCTTCGGATCGATGTCGTTCGCGAAGGCGCAGCGCCAGCCCACGCGTTCCAAAGCGAGCCGCACCAAACCCACGCCCGCGAAAAACTCCGCGAACGTCGCGCAATCCTCGCGGCCGTGTATCGCCGTCCGACGCCCTGAGTCGCGGACGCGCCGGGCGCGCGAGGGAATACGTGCCGTAACCGGAAGAGAAGCGAGGCGTAGGCGGGCCGTCGGTTGCTCTCCTTCTTCTATCGCCCCACCCTATTCAGGCTCGCCGTGGCCGTCAAGCACGAAAGTGCTCTCGGCGACGTGTATCGTGTGTAGAGACGTTCGCCACCGCGCGGACGGACCGCCCCC
>JACQVU010000145.1 GCA_016209585.1 Planctomycetota bacterium | reverse complement strand
GAGCCGGACTACACGATGCTGTTCACGATGCATGCGTCGATCATGATCTTCTTCGTGATCATTCCGTTCCTGGTGGGGGCGTTCGCGAACTTCAGCGTGCCGTTGATGATCGGCGCGCGGGACATGGCCTTTCCCGCGCTCAACATGATCAGTTACTGGCTGATGTGGCCGGCCTACCTCTGCATGCTGGCGAGTTTCTTCGTGGACGGGGGGGCGGGCGCGGCCGGGTGGACGGCCTATCCCCCGCTGGCGACGGGGCGCGACCATGCCACCGGGGGGCTGCTCACCAGCGAGCCGCAACTGGGGCAGACGCTGTGGCTGTGGGGGGTTTTTTTCGTGGGGTTCAGTTCGCTGACCGGGGCGGTGAACTACATCACCACCATCATCAAGATGCGCGCGCCCGGCATGACGCTCTTGCGGCTGCCGCTGACGGTGTGGGCGGTGTTCATCACTTCCTGCCTGGTGCTGTTCGCCACGCCGGTGCTCACGTCGGCGGTGGTGATGCAGATACTCGACCGGATGGGGTACGCGAACTTTTTCGACCCGTACGCCGGGGGGCAGCCGCTGTTGTGGCAGCACCTGTTCTGGTTCTACTCGCACCCGGCGGTGTACATCATGATTCTGCCGGCGATGGGGGTGGTGTCGGACATTCTGGCGACGTTCTGCCGCAAGCCGGTGTTCGGGTACAAGCCGATGGTGGCCTCCATCTCGGGGATCGCCGGGCTGGGGTTCATCGTGTGGGGGCATCACATGTTCATGAGCGGGATGAACCCGGCGCTGGGCATGACCTTCATGGTCACCACGATGATGATCGCCCTGCCCTCGGCCGTGAAGGTGTTCAACTGGCTGGCGACCATTTACGGGGGGAACATCCGCTTCTCGCCACCGTTCTGCTATGCCGTGGGCTTCGTGTCGATGTTCATCATCGGAGGGTTGTCGGGTATTTTCATGGCGGCCGCTCCGGTGGACATTCAGATGCATGACACCTACTTCATCGTGGCCCACATCCACTACGTGTTGTTCGCCAGTTCGGCCATCGGTATTTTCGGGGGGTTGACCTACTGGTTCCCGAAGATGGTCGGCCGGATGATGAACGACCCCTTGAGTTACGTCCACTTCGCGCTCACCTTCGTCTTCCTCAACGGCGTCTTCTTCCCCATGCACGTGCTTGGCACCGGCGCGTTTCCCCGGCGCATCGGCAACCCCTACGTGTACGAGTTCCTGAAGGCCTTCCAGCCGATGAACCAGGTGATGACCACGAGCGCGATGCTGCTGGGGGCGGCCCAGATTCTCTTCCTGGTGAACTTCTTCTGGTCCATGTTCGCGGGCCAGCCCGCGCCCCGCAACCCGTGGCGCGCGAACACGCTGGAGTGGTCCACGGCCAGCCCGCCGCCCGCGCACTTGAACTTCGAGACCATTCCCACCGTCTACCGCGGGCCGTACGAGTACTCCTCGCCGGAGTCGGAGGACGACTACTTCCCGCAGTGGCAACCCTCCGGAGCGCCCCAGCCGGCGCCTCTTCTGGCGGGGCGCCACGCCGCGCCGGCGCTGGGCGACTGAAATGTCCGAGGAAACGAAGCTGACGGGCGGCAGGTTCCGCGCCTTGGCGGGCGCGGTGGTGGTCGCCACCTTCGTGGCGCTGGTCCTGGGCGCGAACGTCACCAGCAGCGGCAGCGGCCTGGCCGTTCCCGACTGGCTCGGTTGGCACGACTTCCACGGCCTCAAGGTTCCGCAGATCGTGTCGAACGGCGACAATCTTTTCGCCTACCCGATCGAGAAATGGGTGGGCGCGGTGTTTCACGAGCACGTGCACCGGCTTTGGACCGCGGGCCTGGGGTTCCTGACGATCTGTCTCGTGGCCTGGGCTTTCCTCCGCCGGCGGGAGGCGGGAGGGCGGAGCGCGGCGCGGTGGAGCCTGGCGGCGCTGGCGCTGGTCTGCGCGCAAGGCGGGCTGGGCGGGTTGACGGTGGAAATGCGCCTGCCCGCGTGGGTCTCCGTGCTGCACGGCGTCACGGCGCAGGCCTTTTTCTGTGTCGTGGTGGCGCTGCGAGTCACCTCGGCGCCCGCCTACCTGGCCGCCGGCCCACGGGAGGTCTGCGCGGCGGGTCGGTCGCTTCGCCGCGGCGCGGCATGGCTGGTCATCGCGCTGGCCGTGCAACTGCTGCTGGGGGCCGTGCTGCGCCACACCGGACCGGGCAAGAACCCGGCCGCGCCGATGGTGAGCCATGCGCTTCTCACGCACCTGGCGTGGGGGCTGGTGGTGGTGGTGTCGGTTTTCGCGGTGTGCGCCCGCTTCTTCCGGGAGCGGAACCGCGACAATCACTTTGTTCATCCGGCGATGATCCTCTGCGTGCTGGCCTTCACCCAGTTGCTGCTGGGCATGGGCGCGTACTGGGTGTCGGCGGGCGGTTCGCGCCCGGCGCCGGCGATTCCCGGCCCCGGCGAGACCCTTCCGACTCCGGGGTTGGCCGCGATCCTGCTGCCCAGCGCCCACCTCGCGGTCGGCGCGCTGATGATCGCGCTGGCGGTGACCATCGCCCTGCGAACGTTCCGGTTCCTGGCGCCCGGGGTGCCGGCCGCCGCCGCGGCTGACGCCGGGGAATCGGCGCGGGAAGAGCCGGTGGATGCCGCGCGGGAGAGGTCGGTATGACTTTTGGCTCCGCGACCCTGTCCGCCGAAACCAGCCGCGCCGGACGCGCGGGCACGGAGGTCTCGCCGGTCGCGCCCCCCGTGCCGGCGCCCGTCGCCGGCCCGTCGCTCGCCCCGCTCTACGGTTGGACGGTGGCCGCGCCCAGCCGCCTGGCCGACGTGGTGGCGCTGACCAAGCCCCGGCTGACCGGGATGGTCGCGATGACCACCGCCGCCGGCTTCGTGCTGGGGTCGGCCGGGGCGATGGACTGGCTCGCGTTCGCGGTCGTCACCCTCGGCACGGCGCTGGTGGCCGGGGGCGCGGCGGCCTTGAACATGGCGTGGGAGCATGAGCGCGACGCGAACATGCGCCGCACCGCCCGCCGGCCGGTGGCGGCCGGGCGCATGTCGCCCGCCTTCGCCGCATGGTTGGGAGCGGCCTTCGCGGTGGCCGGGCTGGTAGCGATGGCGGCGCTGCCGGGCGGCGGCCGGGCCGGAGGGCTGGCCGCGCTGACGCTGGCGCTCTATCTTTTCGCCTACACGCCGCTGAAGCGCGTCACGGCGCTGAACACCGTGGTGGGGGCGCTGCCGGGGGCCCTGCCGCCGCTGATCGGCTTCGCGGCGGCGCTGCCCGGCCAGCCGCTGCCGCCGTTGGCGTGGGCGGTGTTCGGCATTCTGTTCGTCTGGCAGTTGCCGCACTTCCTTTCCATCGCCTGGCTCTATCGTGAGGACTACGAGCGGGCGGGGTTCCGGATGTTGAGCGTGGGCGACGCCGGCGGCGCGATGACCGGGCGGCAGGTGCTGGTGCAGAGTTTCACGCTGCTGGTGGTTTCGCTGGCGCCGGCGGTGTTGGGGATTTCGGGGCGGACCTACTTCGTGGGCGCCGCGCTGTTGGGAACGGGTTTCCTGTTCCTGGCCGGGCGTTTCTTCGCCGCGCCGGGCGACGGCCGGGCGCGGGGGCTGTTGTGGGGTTCGCTGCTCTACCTGCCGCTGCTGTTCGGGCTGCTGGTGGCCGACAGCCTCTGGCGGCTGGGAACGCCGGGTGGAGAATAGTGGCCAGACATGGCGCGCGGCGGGGGTTGGTGTCGCGCGTCGCCATAGGCCGTGGAGGGAAGGGTCATTCATGTCCGCGCCGTCCAACGATTCCGCGCCGTCGCTTTCCCTGTCGAAGTTCGCCATGTGGCTCTTCCTCGGGTCGGAAGTGATGTTCTTCACGGGCCTCATCGGCAGTTACATCGTGCTGCGCCTCGGCCTGACGCTTGCGGGGAACACGGGTCTGTTTCCCGCCCCCTATGCCGACGACAACCCGCTTGCCATCGACCTTACCGCTCTCAATACGTTCTTCCTCATT
>JACQVU010000144.1 GCA_016209585.1 Planctomycetota bacterium | reverse complement strand
GGGGGCGCGGCGTCGCGCGGGGGGGCGCGCCACTGGCCATGGATGACGATTTGTTCCGGAAGGTCGACTCCCAGCGCCAGGAGGAGGGCGGGGAGGAAGACCCCGGCGCCGATGATCTCGCCGCGGTCGGCGAGGATGGTGGTGCCGGGCCAGAACTTGTCGAAGCCCGGGCGGCGTTCCGGGAACCCCAGGGCCGCGAGCACGGCGCAGGCGTCGTGGAACCATGGGGTCACCTGGAAGGCGGGGTCGGTCGGCCAGGGGAAGCGGGGTTGCTCGGCGCGCACGGCCACGGGCCACGGGGCGAGGACGGACGCGAGCCACTCGCGCACCCGGCCGGCGCGGGCGGCCGGGCGGACGCGGCCGCCATGTTCGGCGGCGACGGCGGCGAGGCGGTCAGCGAAAGGCTCGACGCGGAAGAGCCAGGCCTCGCCCTCGACTGGGGCTGGCGCGTTGGCGCCGCGACCGTACTTGCCGGTCCGCACCTCGGCCTCGGACAGGAAGCGCGCCGCCCCGCGGTGGTGGTAGCCCCGGTACTCGCCCCGCACGACCACGCCCGCGGCCACGAGCCGCTCCGCGGCGGCGGCCAGGACGTCGCCGGCGCCTTCCAGCGGGAACTGGGTGAAGGCGGGGAAATCGACGCCCAGGCGGCGCCAGTGTTTCTGAAGGTGGTCGGGGTGGAGCCAGTGGCGCTCGGCGGAGGCGCCGGAGAGGGCCGGCTCGGCCGCGACGTTGGCCACGGCGGCGGTCTCGCGGCCGTCGGTGGCGTTGAAGCGCAGGAAGGCGTCGGCCAGGATCGCGGTGGTGATCTCGCGCAGCGGGCCGCGGGCCGCGTCGGTGCGCACGATGGCCAGCGCCGCGCGGGGCTGGGGGCCGAGGAGAGCGGCGCGGCGTTCGCGCTCCCGTGGAGTGGGGGCCGCGGTGAGTTCGACGATGTCGGCCAGGGGGACGACCAGGCGCTCGTCCTTCTCAGTGCGGAGCGTGACCATGCGGGTGAGCACCTCGGCGGCGATGACTTCGCCCTTGACGCCGCTCCTGGTGCAGGCCCCGCATCCGCGGGTGGGGAGGTCCTTTTTCAGAACCGTGTACACTTCGTCTTCATACCGCAGGCAGCACTTCAGACGGCCGCAGTGGCCGGAGATGTTGGCCGGGTCGAGCGAGGTGCGCTGGTTCTTGGCCATTTTCATGGTCACCGGCTCGAACCCCCGCAGGAAGCGGCTGCAGCAGAGGTGCTGGCCGCAGATGTTGAGATCGCCGAGGAGTTTGGCCTCGTCGCGCACGCCGATTTGCTTCATCTCGATGCGGGCGTGGAACTCGCGCGCCAGGTCCTTGACCAGGCCGCGGAAGTCGATGCGCCCCTCGGCCACGAAGTAAAAGATGATCTTGTCGCCACCGAAGATGCGTTCCACGTCGGCGACGCGCATGGGCAGCCCCAGTTCGCGGGCGCGGGCGCGGCAGAAGGCGCGTTCCTGGCGCACCCCTTCAGCCTCGGCGGCCGCGATGCGAGTCACGTCCTCCGGCGTCGGCCGGCGGAGCACCACGCCCTCGAAGTCCTCGTCGCGCGGCGGGCGCGGACCACGGCCCCGGACTTCCTCGCGCGCCCACTCCATCGTGGCCGTGCTGACGGAGGTCTGGTAGGCCGCGGCGACCTGTTCGCGGGAAAGCACGCCGGCGCGCGCCTGGGCCACGGTGATGGGGCGGAGCAGCGCCTCGGCGAGTTTGCCGGCCTCCGCCCGCAGCCGCTGGTCGCGGTAGACCGGGTCTTCGTACCGCGGCACGTCCTGGTGGTAGATCACGGCGAAGGCCACCTCCTCGCCGCGCCGCGTCCGCGCGATCAGACGTTCGTCCTTGCGCAGGTCCTCGAACGGGCACCGGAAGACGCCGAACCCCTTCAACCGACCGAACCGCAGGAGAATGGGGGGCATTCAGTTCACCAGGTCTTTGATGGCGACGGCGTCGGGCACGGGGGGCCGCACGCCGATGGTCAACGGCTCGCCGCTGTCGGGGTTCGCGGCGAACAGCAACCTGCCGTTGCCGAGAAGCAGGTTCAAGCCGCTCGGATGGTTGGGCATGCCGGCCGGCTCGTCGTCGTCCGCGCCCAGCGCCTCCGTGTCTTTGAAGTCCGCGTGGACCACGCCCGGCCCGGCGTATGAAACCTCTTCCGGCTGCGGCGGGCTGAAGTTGCCCACCGTCCACGACGGCACGCCCGTGCTGTCGCGGTTGTTGTCGGCCGTCGAGGGGCAGAGATAGTGGTCCAGTTCGCGGTCGAAGCCGTCCTCCGCGACGTAGAGCGTCTTCCAGAACAGGCCCCCCTTCCGGGGCGGGTAGACGTGGAACTGGGACTCATACTGCCGCGCCGCGCCGTACAGGTTGCGCAGGTTGGAGGCGCACCCCGACTGGTTCGCCTGCTCCAAGGCGTACTGGGCCACGCCGATCCCGATCGTGCCCAGAATGGCCAGCACCAGGCACACAACCATGAGTTCAATCAGCGTCAACCCGGAGCGACACCACCGGGACGTCCCGCGCCCGTCTTCCGCCCAGGCAAAGTCTGCCGACGGGCCGCCAGGATGCGCCATACTTTCCCCTCCACGCCCGCCCTCCCGCCTCCCCCGGTTCTCGCCGTCGGCGGCGCGGTGGACCAACGGAGACGCTCCAGCGACAATGATACGGCCGGGGACGGCAATTGCAACGTGAGCGTGCGCCTCCGCCCCCCCCGACGCCAACTGAGCACGGACCTGATGGACACTCGATTCTCCCGTCTGTTGCTCGCCGCGCCCATGCTGCTGGCGCTGCTCATTGGCCTCGTTCTCCTGCTGAACCGCTCGCCGGAAAACAGCGCCGCCGACTCGCCCGCGCGGCAGCCGCCGGCCCCAGCGCCCGCGACCCCGGTGGCCCCACCGGCAAGCCCGCCGGTGGTCGCCTCGGCCGACGACGAGAGGCCGACGTGGCCCAGGATCAGCGCGGGAGCCGTCCGCCGGGTGGAGGTCGTCCACGGCGCGCCGCTGTTGCTGCTGGAACGTGATGCGCCCGACGGAGACGAGCCAGAGGCTCCGGGCGACTGGTTCCGCCTGCCGCTGTCGCCGGAGGAGGAGTCCTTCCCGGCCGATCCGCGCGAGACGGCGGCGCTCATCGGGCGGATCGCTCGCCTCGATCCGGACGCCGCCCCGGCTGAGGGCTGGCCCGAGGGGTACGGGTTGCCCTCCCCCTACGAGCCACGGGTGGCGCTGTTGGGCGCGAACGGCGCGCGGTTGGTGGAGTTCACGGTGGGACGCGCGACCGGGCCGAAGGCCAACGTGCTGGTCACCGGCCGCCGGCGCGCGTGGCGTCTGCCCGCGGCCGACGTCGAGGCCATTCTGGCCGCCGCCCGCGACCGCCAGCGTTTCCTCCGCGGCGGCGGGCGGCTGGCCGTGGGGGTGGACGAGGCCGGCGTGGTCCTCGCGGGAGTGCTTCACGGCGACGGAACGTCCATCCGCCTCTCGCGGGAGGCGATGACCGCCACCGGCCGGCCCGGGCCGTGGGAATCGCCGGACGGGCGAGTGCGGGATCCAGCCGCAGCCCGGGACTTGGTGCGGCGCGTGCTGGGTTTGACCATTCTCTCGCCGCGCTCGTGCGCCGCCGCCACCGAAGCCGGACTGTCGGCGCCGTGGGCGTCGGTGTCGCTGGAAACGGCGGGAAGGGACCTGCTGCTCTATGAGTTCGGCAAGGCGACGGCCGAGGGGGTGCACGTGCGATTGACCACGACGCCGCCGCCCGGCGGGGGCGAAGCGCGCGTCGATTGCGGCGTGGCCGCGCTGGACGACGCGCGGGCGGTTCTCCCGCGGCCGGAGGAGGTGCTGGAGGGCGAACGGGAAGCGGACGGCCCGCCGCCAACGCCGGGAACCGGCGCGCGGGCGACCTTGTCGGCGCCGCCCAGCGAGAGCGTGGCTCGGGCCGGCCAGCCGGTGCGGCCGGCGCGCCGCCTTTCCTACCAGGAGAGCGACGAGGCCGGCGAGTTTCGCGCCGTTCGCTGACGCGCGCGCCGGCGGTCGGGGGTCGGGGGGCGAGGGGCGG
>JACQVU010000150.1 GCA_016209585.1 Planctomycetota bacterium | reverse complement strand
CTTCGCCAGCCCCCAGTCCAGGTAAGTGAGCGGATTGTACTGCTGGTGACAATCCAGGGCGCCGAACTCCCGCTCCCAGAACGAAGGCGGCGCGCCAGGAGCGGCCGGTTCCGCTTCCGGGCGCGGCGCGGCGGCCCCGGCGACCGGCGGGGCGGGGACCGGAGCCGCGGGCGGGGTGGCCGGCGCGGCGGGCGGCGCGGCCGTGGGCGTCGGGGCCTCCGCGGCCGGAGCCGGGCCGACTGGCGACAACAGCAGGAAAGAGAGGCCCGCCACCGCCGCCGCCGCGCGCCGGATGGAAGGAAGTCGGTGGCGGAATCTGGCCCGGCCCGGCGCGTGGCGCCGCGCGGGCGAAAGCGGGGTCATGGAGCGCCATCTTACGGCGCTGGGCGTGAGTATTCAATGCGCCGCCGTGGACAGCGTCTCCCAATTTTCTTGACGCCTCCGATAGTTGATGGTAGAAGACCTGTTTTCGTCCCGCGCCGGTTCTTTGGTGTCTGGCGTCGCCTGCGGTTTCTCGCCGCGCACCCGTAGCTCAGCTGGTAGAGCAGCGGACTCTTAATCCGTCGGTCGAAAGTTCAAATCTTTCCGGGTGCATATCGTGGTCGTGCGTCGCCTGGTTTGTGGCGTGGCCGGGGTCGGTATATAGTTGTTTGGAAGAGAGTGGCCACGGGCCACGCACCCAGACCACGGGCAAGCCATGCGGTCTTTCTGGAGCGCCATAAGGGACGTTGGGGTCTTCGGAGCGTTGTTCGCGCTGGCGCTGGCGCTGGCGCTGGCGGCGCCGGCAACGGCGCGGGGCGAAGACGCGCCGGCGCAGCCGAAGGAGGGGCCGAAGCCGGTCCCGCCGGCGGGCGACCCGGAGGGCGAATGGTCCCAAAACGTGCGGGCGCAGGTGGATCGCCTCGGCTCGCGCGAGAAGGCCGCGCGGGACGGGGCGCAAGCCTGGCTCATAGAGCAGGGCGCCCCAGCCACCGCGGAGGGGCAGCCGCGTGAGCGGTGCGCCGTCGTGGTGCGCGAACTGCACCGCGCGCCCGCCGCCGACTTCGACGCCTGGCTGCGGCGGGAGGCCATCGTGCGCGCCATTCGCGGCGACGAATTCGAACCGGAGCGTCGCGGGGAGCGCGCCGACGACCTTCTGGCCACCCTGGCCCGCGAGCGCCTCGTCGAGTGGACCGGCGCCATTGAGGAACTGGAGCGCGAGCAGGAGCCTCTCTCTCCCGCCGCCGCCGGGATGGCGGCGGCGATGGTGACCTACCGGGAGGAGTGTCTCGCGGGCATCCGGCAGGGGTACGCCGGGCGCGGCCCGATCTTCCGGCAGAACGTGACACTGCTCTTGGGGAACGTGGACGACCCTCGCGCCGCCGCGATGGTTCGCGGAGCGCTGGCCGACGACGATCCGCTGGTTCGGGCCGTCGCGACCTTCTCCGTGGCCCAACAGGCCGGTTTTTTTGACGAGGCGGGGGCCGTCGCCGAACTCGCGCGGCTCAGCGCCATGCGCGGCGACACCACGCCTGGCGTGCGTTGGTGCGCCGTCCGCGCCTCGCGCTGGTTCTCGCGCGTCGGCCGGGCGCTCGTGCCCGCCCTGATCGCCTGGCTGGGCGACGGCGAACGGGTGGTGCGGCACGCCGCCGCCGACCTGCTGGAGCAGATCACGGCGCAGCCCATCCGCTTCAATCCGGCGCAGACGCTCCAACGCCGCGCCGAGCAGATCGCCGCCTGGGAGCGCTGGTGGAACGGCGTCAAGGATCGCCCCGACGTGGAGGCAATCCTTCGCCCTCTGGCGCGGCCCGATCCCAACGCCTACCGCGACAGCCGCCGCTTCTGGGATCGCCGCCGACGGCGGTAGCCGCCATGTCTCACCGCGGGTATCCGCTCCGCCGCCGCACCGGAGCGCCGCCGCGCCACCCGGCCGGAGTCACGTCCCGGCTCTTGATTCGCCGCCGCATGAACGCATACGATGAGGTGAGAGAGAAAGGGCGTTCTCAATATGAAAAACGGTCGCGGCGGCATTGAAGAAATCAACAAGGCCATCCAGGTTCTCATCGCGAGCCAGCGCAAGACCGACGAGCAACTGCGCAAGACCGACGAGCAACTGCGCAAGACCGACGAGCAACTGCGCAAGACCGACGAGCAACTGCGCAAGACCGACAAGCAGGTGGCCAAACTGAACCGCGACATAGGGCGATTCTTCAACGGATGGGGCGAGTTCGTTGAATCGCTGGTCGCGCCCGCGATTCCGAAAATCTTCGCGCCCCTGGGTTTCCGTATTGATGACATTTTGCGTCGGCACGAAGCCCGCCGGAACTCGCGCATCGTGATGGAAGTCGACATCATCGCCAACGGCGTGTGGAACGGCGGTTCGCCCGTGACTATCGCCGTGTCGGTGAAGTCCCATCTGGCGACTGGCGATGTCCGGGATCACGTCGTCGCCCTGAGGAAGTTCTTCAAGTTCTATCCGCAGTACGCCGGACGTACGCTCCTGGGCGCCGTGGCTGGAATCCGGCTGGACAAGGACGTGTCCGCCTTCTCGCGCCGGCAGGGGCTGCACCTTATCGGCTCGTCCGGCGACGCGGTGGAACTTGTGAACAGCAAAGGCTTCTAGCCGCGCGTGTGGACAGCATACAGCGATGCCCCCGACGATTGATCCGTGGGCGCGCGCGGAGTATGGCACTGCG
>JACQVU010000149.1 GCA_016209585.1 Planctomycetota bacterium | reverse complement strand
GCCCGGCGCGGCGCGCGCCTGCCGCCCGACGGCCGGCGGCTGCCACGCCCCGCCGGGGCCGCCCGCGCCACGAAAATCGCCCGCGCCTGTGCCGCGGCGCCGCCCGCCCCGCCGCCGGCCCCGGCCCACGCCGCCAGCCATGCCGTCGGCCTCGGCCTCCTGCTCGGCGCCGTGGAAGCGCGGCGCGCGGGGGCCGAAATCGCTGTCACCGTATGAGAAAGTCACCATTGACGCTGGCCGCGCTCCTTCGCGGCCTCAGAAGTCCCGTTCCCCGCCGCCCGCGCCGGACCCCGATCCCGCGGCTCCGCGCGGATCGGCCGCGTGTCCGCCGGTCGGCGCCGGCTGGACGGCTGGCTCCGTTCCCGGCGCGGCCGGCGCGCGGCCTTCGCCGTCGCCGGGCTTGCCGCCGGCGCCCGCGCCAGCCACCGAGGCCGCGGAGGCGGTCGCGCGTGCCTTGCGGGCGATACTTTCGGCCCGGGTCTTGATGGCGTCAAGCCGGATACTCACCGCGCTCTGGTTGATGGCGGCCTCCATCTGCTTGTCGGTGACGAAGGCGCGCACGATGAAGTTCTTCATCACCACCCGCGACTCATGCTCCACCACGCACCACGAGCCGTCGCCCACGGCATGGAAGCGCCAAGTATGCCAGCCGTCGTAGTCGCCCGCCAGCACCACGCCGATGACGCTGGCGCCGGGGTCTCCGGTGTACTCTTCCTGCGAGCGGCTGTTGCCGACGAAGGGCAACGCCAGTTCCATGTCGACCTTGATGAAATTGGCGCGGCCGGGCACGGTTTTGACGCCGGCGCGCTTCACCCGCGGGACGTAGGAAGGCCATTCGGCCATGTTGAACGCGCACTCGTAGGCGGTTTGGGGCGGAGAATGCACCAGGGCGATGGCCTTGATGGGCGACGGCGCGTTCTCAGCCATTTTGCGCGGCTCGGCCACGCGCGGGTCCGGCCGGCGGATCTGGGTGATCGTTCCGTCACGAAGCCACGGCACCAGGCGGGCGTAGTCGCGCGTGCGCAGCGCCTCCGATAGCGCGCTCTCCACCCCGGCGGGCGGCGGCGGCGGCGACGGCGGCGACGCGGCCGCCGCTGGCGCCGGCCCTGGCGTCGCGCCGCTCTCCCCGGCCGACGTGGCGGGCGTCGGCGTCGGGGGTGGCGCCTCCGCGCCCTCCGTGGGCGCCGGGGCGCGGACGCCCGCCTCTTCGATCCCCGCGGGCGCTTTGTCCGGCGGGTCGGGGTTCGCCGCCGACGCGACCGCCTTGGCCTCGGCGAGTTGCCGGGTGAGTTCCGCGATCTCCGCGTCCTGCTGCGCCAGCTCGCGGCGGCCTTCTTCCGTCCGCTCGTCGGGCGGGCTGTTTTCCCGCTTCTTGGCGGCCTCCTCCGGACTTTCCCGCACGTTCGACCAGTACCAGTACCCCCCCCCGCCGGCCTCCAGCAGAAGGGTGAACGCGACGCCGGCGAGGAACACCCGCACGCGCCCGCCACGCCGCGGCGTGGGAGCCGGGGCCTGAAGGTCGGGAGCGGAAGCGTCAGCCATCCGGTGTCACCCGTGCCGCTTGACGAGTTTGGCGATCTGCCCCTTGCCCGGCAGGTCGAAGAACTGGACGGAGTCTACCGACTGCTCAATGATGCGCATCGACATCGCGGCCAGCGGGTCTTTCCCCTCCACCGCGAAGGTGCGGTCCGGCAGTTTCACCGCGATGATAAACTCTTTGTCATCCGAGACCGCGAAGGCCTCGAACGTCTGCCCGCCTCCCCCGCACTTGCGCACCACGATGGAACAGGTCTCGTCAATCGCGGCGTCGATGGCGTCCACCGCGTCCGCTGAAAACCGCGAGGCCGTGGCCAGGTTCCGCACCGCCTTCCGCAGCGGCTCGATGAACTCCGCCGTGGCGGGGAACTTCACCTCCAGCCGGCGCGGGGCGAGCGTGTGATAGGCCTTCACCCGGCCTTCGGGGGAAGCCACGAAAAAGACGGCGCACCGGGGACACCTGAAATACCCCGGCTCGGCGACCGTGAGGCGCCGCGCGCATCCGGTGCACGAGAACTTGAGCGGGAAAGGCGACTCTTCGGGCGGGGGCGTGGCCGCGGCCGCGGCCGGCTTGCCGGCCGGCTTCTCCGGCGCTTTCCGGCCCCCCGCCGACGCGGCCCGCTCACGCGCCGGCGCGGCCCGCTCACGCGCCGGCGGGGGGGCGGGCGCCGCCGCGTGCGTCGGGGCGGGCGCGGCGGGGGGAGCGCCGCCCGCGCGGGCGCGGGCGAGGATTGACTTCACCGCGGCCTTCTCGTCGGGATGAAGCACGAAGAGACTCTCCAACCCCAGCAGCGAGAACAACTGGAAGATGTTGTCGGGCACGCTCACCAGTTCCAGCGACCCTCCCCGCTCCGCCAACTGGTCGCTGAAGCGGATGAACAGACCCATGCCGGTGGAGTTGATGTACTTGAGGCGCGAGCAGTTCACCACCAGATACCGGCTGCCGATGGCCAGCAGCCGGTTCACCTGCTCCTCGAAGCCGACGGCGGTGTTGGCGTCCACCGCGCCGCCGATCTCGGCGACGATGGCGCTTTCCCCGCCGGGCAGCCTGACTTTCTTTGAGGTGATGGTGAACGCGGCGACCATGAGGCCCTGCCCGGAGCGACTCACAAGGCGGGGGGTCGGAAGGCGGAGAGCGCCGCCATCAGCCACTATAGGCGGCTTGGGGCTGATGTCAAACGATTAGCGCCCGCCGGGCGCGGTCGCACGCCGCGGCGCGCCCGCGGGGGGGTCAGCGCAGCATCTGGCGCTGCAGCGTGACCTCGCCGAGAAGGCATCGCAGCGCGCCGGCCTCGGTCTGGTCGCCCTCGGCGACCGCGAGGTCGTGGAGCCGGCGGAGCGTGTCGGGCTGCCGGGGGTGCGCGCCGCGCACCGCCGCGAAGTACCCGCGCGCGCGCGCGCGCTGCCGCGCCGCCGTCCTCCAATCCCCCGCCGCCGCGGCGGCTTCCGCCCGCAGGCGCGCGATCTCGCCCAGGTAGAACCAGACGCGGGGTCGTTCGGAAAACTGGTTGGTGTCCAGCAGCCCGGCGAAGTCGGCGGCGGCCTCGTCGAAGCGCATGGTGCGGAAGCGCAACACGGCGCGGGCGTAGGAGAGGCCCGAGGCGGCGGCGCCGGTGGGGTCTTCCAGCAGGAGCCGCTCCAAGACCTCCTCGATCTTCGCCACGCGACGGCCGATCTTGGCCGGGTCGCGGTCCCGGCAGAGGAAGGGCGGCGCGGTGGGGTTGGCCGCCAGGTCGGGATCAACGCCGGCCCGGTGGAGAGGGTCGTCGGTCAACCACTCGACGGCGTACGCCAGGTGGCGGGCAGCCGCGCCCCACCGTTCGGCGGCGATGGCGGTCTCGGCCAGGTTGTACCGCAGGTCCTCGTTCCAGGGGTCGAAGCGGAGACCGATCTGCTCCCAGACCGCCTCGGCGTCGCCGCCGCGTCCGTTCTCGATCAGGACGACTCCGATCTCGTTGATCGCGTCGGCGTCGCCGGGGAAGGCCTTCCGGTATTCCGTCAGGCACTCCAGCGCCCGCTCGAACTCCCCGTGCCGGCGGTAGGTCGAACCCATGTGCTTGCGCGCCGCGAACTGGTAGGGGTTCAGGTCAAGTTCGCGCTGGAAGTGCTGGTTGGCCAGCACCAGTTGGCCGAGGAAGGCGTAACACAGGCCCAGGTTGAGGTTCAGAAGCGGAAAACTGGGCGCTTCCGCCGCGGCGCGATCAAAGCAGTCCAGCGCCGCGGCCACGTCCGGGTTGGGCCGCCGATACTCGATCAACCCCGCGTTGAAGTTGGCCAGCACCAACCGGGGTTCATGGCGCAGCGCCTGGGCGGTGAGGGCGCGCGCCTCTTCCAGCCGCCCCTGGAGCCGGGCCTCCAACCCCCGCCGGAACCAGTGCTCGGCCAGGAACCAGCGCACCGTTCCCCCGCCCGCCAGCAGCACGAGGGCGATGGCCGCGCCGGCCATCACGCCACGCGCCCAGCCGGGCGGCGCGCGCCAGAGCCCCGAACGCCACGCGGGCGCGCTTCTGGCCGTGGCGGCGGCGGCGAGCGCGGACGCTCGTGATTCCGCCGTGAGGCGGTCCGCGGGCGACGCCCTCACGGGCGCGCTACACACCGGCGCCGCGTCGGCCCAGAGCCGGCAGAGGAGCGCGGCCCCGACCCACAGGAAGAGCGGCGTGGGCGGGTAGCGCATGGAGACCGTGACCGTGCCGTCGACCATGGCCGCGGCCGCCCCCGCGAGAAGCCCCGCGGCCAGGAAGACGTCAGCCGGCGTGCGTTGGAGGCGGACGGCGCGCCAGCCGGTGAGCAGCACGCGGCCGTAGACGATGAGGAGCAGGGCGGCGCCGAGGGCGCCGGTCTCGCACCATGTCTGGTAGAACTCGCCGTGGAAGTCGCGCAGGTAGTTGTTGCTCTGCACGCAGAGGTCCTTGAACTCGGCCGACGCATACTTCGGAAAAACCTCCGCGAAAGTCCCCAGCCCGCTGCCGAGCCAGCAGTAATCCTTCACGTACCCCACGGCGTCGCCCCAGTGCAGTTGCCGGATACGGAAGGTGTTCACCCGCGAGGGCGTCCGGTAGGTGGTGAGCCTCTCGACCTCGGCCTGGGGGAAGAAACGGGGCGCCGCGAAGTACCAGGCCACCAGCAGGCCGCCGAGCAGCAGCGCCGCCCCGCCCACCGCCAGCAGGATGCGCCGGAAGCGGCGTCGCTGCCATTCGGGCCAGACCACCGCCGACCCCGCGGGGAAAAGCGCCGCCCCCACCACCGCGCCCCACGCGACCATGCCGACGGCCAGCGCCATCAACCCCGCGCGCGCGAACGACAAGATGAGCGCCACCACCAACGCCCCGGTGAACACCGCGAAGAAAAGCGTGACCCCCGCCCACTTCCACGCCCCGGCCGCGCCACGGCGCCGCCCGCCCCCCTCCGCCAAGGCCACGGCCACGAAGCCCGCGGCCAGCGGGATAACGGCGGCCAGCAGCGCCGCGAAAAGCCCCGGATGGCCCGGCAGCGAGCCAATGCGCGGCTGCGCGCTCATGCCCTGGGCCGACGCCACGACCCGCCCGTACACGTCCGGCAAGAGCCGCCGCAGCCCCTCCAGCGCGGGCGGAGAGTTCAACAGACCGAACGTCGCCACCAGCCCGCCGGCGCACAACATCGCGCCCACGCAGCGGCGAACGAATCGCGCGTCAGCCACTTCCAGCGTCACCGCGAACAACAGGGCGAAGCAGGCGGCGCGGGTGATCTCGCGCTCGGCCGCGAAACGCCACTCCCCGCCGACCGCGGCCGCCGCCTGCGCCGCCAGCAGCAGGAAGAGAGGCAGCGCGACCGGCGCTCGCGCGACCTCCCAGCGACCCCGGATCGCGGCGCGCGCCAGCCAACCGATGGCCAGCGCCAGCACCGTGACCTGGAGCACGCATTCCTTGACGATGGTGGGATCGTAGGTGAGGGGAACCTGGAGCGCCGGAACGGCCACGATCAGCCCCGGAATGGCCGCGCGCGCCCCCGCCAGAAAGGCGCGGTCCAGCCCGCGGCCGGCGGCGGCCAGCCGCGACCTCATCCGGGCGGGGGATTCAAGAACCGCGGCGAGGGAGGGCACGACTACACTCCCACGTGGCCCGCCGCGAGCAGGACGAGCAGGCTGGCGGCGAGCGCCTCCTGCGCGTGAAGCGCCGCGCGCCGGCCGGGGCTTTCGCGCCGCCACAGAAGAAGAACGACCCCTTGCGCCGAGAGCACCGCGATCAGCGCGAGCGCCGCCACCAGCGCCCCGGTGGTGGCCGAGGCGGCGCGAACGTGCAACACCGTGAAGAGGTCGAAAACCGGCATCAACGCCACGTGCAACACGCGGGCGCGCGCCAAAAGGCGCGGAACGTCACCCGCGATCTCCGGCATGCGCGTTCGCAAAACGCCCAGCACCGTCGACAGGTTGCCGACCCCCAGCGCCGCCGCCGCCAGGCTGCCGAAAAGCGAAGAAGCGTCTTCGTCCGGCGCCCCGCCCAGCGGACGGCTCCGCACGGGCGCCAGCGGATCGCCGAGAGAGAACCAGAGCAGCAGCGATCCGAAAGCCAGGGCGAAGAACGGCGCGCGCATCGCTCCCGCATCATACCTCACTGACGGGGGTCGGGGGGCGAGGGGCGG
>JACQVU010000148.1 GCA_016209585.1 Planctomycetota bacterium | reverse complement strand
GGGAAGCCGGCCGATCAGCGCCTTCAGGTGTTCGATCACGTTGCAGTCCATCGTCGCCCCCTGTAGCCCATTGAGAGTGGTTTTCGCGTAACTCCCCACGGAGCAACAGGCTCGGACGTATGATCCCTATGTACAAGATACATCTGCGCCCTCCGCGTGTCCGCGTGGGGCGCCGGATGCCCATACTCCGCGCGTACAAATTCAATCCGCACCCGGCTACGGCGCGGCCCCCACCGGCGCCGGCTGGCCGGCGCTCCGTCGGGCGACGTGCACGAGCAGCACGGCGACGTCGGCAGCGTTGACGCCCGGAACCCGCAGCGCCTGGCCGACGCTGCGCGGGCGCACGCGGCCCAGTTTCTCGCGCGCCTCCAGCGAGAGGTGGGGGACCGCGCGGTAATCGAGCGTCTCGGGAAGCAGCGTGTTCTCCCGCCGCCGGAACTCCTCGATCTCGGCCTGCTGGCGGCGGACGAAGCCGGCGTACTTGACCTCGATCTCGATCTGCTCGCGCGCGTCGGCGGGCAGGGCGCCCAGGGGGCGCAGGTCCGGCGCGCGCGCCGCCACCTCGTCGAGCGTCGCTTCCGGCGCGCGCAACAGCGTCGCGGCGGGGCGGCCGTCAACCACCGTCCGTCCCAGAGCGTCCAGCGCCTTCTGAACACTCTGTTCCTTCCCCGCGAGGCGGGCCGCGCGGGCCGCGTCCACCAGCCCCAGCCGCCGGGCGCGCGGGGTGAGGCGGCGGTCGGCGTTGTCCTGGCGCAGCGTCAGGCGGTACTCGGCGCGTGACGTGAACATGCGGTAGGGCTCCCGGATTTCCCGCGTCACCAGGTCGTCCACCAGCACGCCGATGTACGATTCGTCACGCCGGAGGATGAAGGGCGCCTCGCCGCGGGCCTTTAGCGCCGCGTTGACGCCGGCCACGATGCCCAGGGCCGCGGCCTCCTCATAGCCCGAGGTGCCGTTGATCTGCCCGGCCATGAAAAGGCCGCGCACGGCCTTGGTCTCCAGCGTGTGGCGGCACTGGAAGGCGGGCACGTAGTCGTACTCCACCGCGTACCCGTGCCGGAGAACCTTGGCGTCGCGCAGGCCCGGGATCGTTTTGAGCATGGCGTCCTGGACCTCGGCCGGCATGGAGGTCGAGATGCCGCTGGGGTACCAGACGTCGTTCTGGTTCGACTCCGGCTCCAGGAAGATGAGGTGGTCCGGCTTGTCGGGAAAGCGCACGAACTTGTCTTCCAGGCTGGGGCAGTAGCGCGGCCCGGCGCTGGTGATCTGGCCGGAGTACATGGGGGCGCGGTGGAGGTTGGCGCGGTAGAGGGCCGCCGTGGCCTCGCTGGTGCGGGTTTCAAAACAGGAGCGCTGGGGGCGATCCAGAGCGCCCGTGATGAACGAGAAGCAGGGCGGCGGCTCGTCGCCTCGCTGCTCGCGCAGACCGCGGAAGTCGATGGTGGCGCCCAGCAGCCGCGGCGGCGTGCCGGTCTTGAGCCGCCCGACCTCGAAACCACGGCGGCGGAGGGCGTCCGACAGCCTCTCGGCGGAGCGCTCGCCGAACCGCCCGCCGACGGTGCGGGTCTCGCCGGTGTGCATCAGCCCCTTGAGGAAGGTGCCGGTGGTGAGGATGACGGCGCGGGCGGCGATCTCGGCGCCAGCCGCGGTCACCACGCCGGCCACGCGGTCGCCCTCGAACCAGAGGCCGTCGATCTCCACGCCGGCGACGTGGATGCCCGGCGTCGCCTCCAGCGCCCGCTGGACCCATTTCTGGTAGAGCGGGCGGTCACACTGCGCGCGGGGGGAGCGCACCGCCGGCCCCTTGGAGGCGTTCAACATGCGGAACTGGATGCCGGTGGCGTCGGTGGCGCGGCCCATCAGGCCGCCCAGGGCGTCCACCTCCCGCGCCAGCTGGCCCTTGGCCAGCCCGCCGACGGAGGGGTTGCACGACATCTCGGCGATGCGATCGGGGTCCAGCGTGCAGATCGCCACCGAGAGGCCCATGCGCGCGGCCGCGTGGGCCGCCTCCGCGCCGGCGTGGCCCCCGCCCACGACCACGATGTCCACCCGCGCCGGAAGCGGAACGGGCGGCGGTCGTTCGGAAGGCGGAATGGCCACAAGAGGCACAGGAGACACAAGGGAAGTTGTCAGTTGTCAGTTGTCAGTTGTCAGTTGATCGACCGGCGGCGCGGCGGAGACGCCGGCGTCGGCGGTGGCGAGCGTGGCGGGGATGGTCGCGGGGTAGGGCGGCTCGATGACGCCGAGATCCGTGAAGAACGCGCGGACGTTGCGCGCCGGCGTCACGTCGAAGGCCGGGTTGTAGACCGCCACCCCTTCCGGGGCGACGCGCCGGCCGCCGGCGTGGGTGACTTCGTCGGCGGGGCGTTCCTCTATCGGAATGTCCGCGCCTTCCGCGCACGAGAGGTCGAAGGTGCTGGCGGGCGCGGCCACGTAGAACGGAACGCCATGTTCCCGCGCCAGCACGCTCACCATGTAGGTGCCGATCTTGTTGGCGGTGTCGCCGTTGCGCGCGATGCGGTCGGCCCCCACCACCACCAGGTCCACCTCGCCGCGCTGCATCAGCGATCCGCTCATGTTGTCGCAGATCAGCGTCGCGGGAACTTTGGCCCGCGACAGTTCCCACGCCGTGAGCCGCGCCCCCTGGAGCAGCGGCCGGGTTTCGTCGACGTAGACCCGCTTCACCCGCCCCATCGTCGCCGCCTGGAAGATCACGGCCAACGCCGTGCCCACGCCGGCCGTGGCCAGCGCGCCGGCGTTGCAATGCGTGAGGATGCGCGCGCCCGCCGGCACGAACCGCGCCCCGTTCTCCCCGATCGCCCGGCACCTTTCGCGATCCTCCTCCCAGATCGCCGTGGCTTCGTCCAATAGCCGCTGCTTGAGCGTCGGCGGCGGCAGCGCGCGATGGGCCGAGGCGGCGCGGCGCATGCGTTCCACCGCCCACGCGAGGTTGACCGC
>JACQVU010000141.1 GCA_016209585.1 Planctomycetota bacterium | reverse complement strand
GCCCGAGAGAGCGACGCCCGCCGCGAACGCCAGCCCCGCGAGAAGCAGCGGCCGGCGGGGCCAGGGGCGAGGGGCGGGGTGCATGGAGAGAACGTGGGAACGTGGGAAGGCGGGAACGTGGGACGAGGGGCGGGGGACGGCGCCTGCCCCATGCACACGTTCTCACGTTCTCACCTTCCTTCCTTCGCCATCTCCCCATCTCCCCATCTCCCCGGCTCCCGGCCCCTGTCCCCTGACCCCTGACCCCCGACCCCCGGCGCGGCTGCCCCTGCGCCTGCGTCGCCGGAGTTGGCGTTCATCCCGCGAAGCGGCGGAGCACGATGGAGCAGTTGTGCCCGCCGAAGCCGAAGGAGTTGGAGAGCACCACGTCAACGCGGGCCTGGCGCGACTCGCCCTTCACGTAGTCCAGGTCGCAGCCCTCGCCGGGATTCTCGTGGTTGAGCGTGAGATGGACGGTCTGGTGCGCGATGGAGAGGCAGCAGACAATCAGTTCAATCGCGCCGGCCGCGCCCAGCGCGTGGCCGATCATGCTCTTGGTGGAGTTGACGGGAACGCGGTCGGCCGCCCGGCCGAAGAGCGCGCGGATGGCGAGGCTTTCGATGCGATCGTTGAGGTCGGTCGAGGTGCCGTGGGCGTTGACGTACGACACCTGGTCGGGCGTCACGCCGGCGCGCGCGAGCGCCAGCGTCATGGCGCGGAGCGCCCCGCGCCCCTCCGGGTGGGGCGCCGTCACGTGGTAGGCGTCGGCGGACTGGCCGTGGCCCAGCACCTCGGCGTACACCCGCGCGCTCCGCGCGCGGGCGCGCCCCAGTTCTTCGAACACCAGCACCCCGGCGCCCTCGCCCAGCAGGAAGCCGTCGCGGTCGCGGTCGAAGGGGCGCGAGGCCTTCTCCGGCGCGTCGTTGCGGGTCGAAAGCGCCCGCGCCGAGCAGAACCCGGCCAGGCTGATGGTCATTACCCCGGCCTCGGCGCCGCCGGTGAACACGGCGTCGCTCTCGCCGGACCTGATGGAGTCGAAGGCCAGCGCCATGGCGTGGTTCGAGGAGGCGCAGGCCGAGGTCGGGGCGTAGGAAGGCCCCTCCAGCGAAAGGTCGATGGAGACCTCGCCGGCCACCGCGTTGGGCATCATCATCGGGATGAAGAAGGGCGTGACGCGGCGCGGCCCGCGCTGGGCCATGACCAGGGCCTGCTCGACGATGGTCTCCGCCCCGCCCACCCCGGTGCCGATGATGGCGCCGAAGCGCGAGCGATCCTCACGCGAAAGGTCAAGGCCGGCGTCGCGCGCCGCGGATCGCGCCGCCACCACCGCGTACTGCGTGCAGCGGTCGAGGTGGCGGACGGTTTTGGGGTCGAAGTGCGCCAGCGGGTCGAAGTCGCGCACCTGGGCCGCGAACGTGACCGGATAGGCCGAGGTGTCGAACCGCGTGATGGGACCGGCGGCGGACGTTCCCGCGAGCAGCCGTGCCCAGAAGGAGGGGATATCAGAGCCGAGCGGCGTGACGCCGCCGAGGCCGGTGATCACGACACGTCGCGGGGAGTCCATGCGACGTTCTCCCGTGGCGGGCCGGCGGCGGCCTCGACAAGAGGCTGGCCGTCAGGCGGTCTTGAGGATGTAGTCGACGGCCTGGCCGACGGTCTGGATTTTCTGGGCTTCGTCGTCGGGGATGCTGATGTCGAACTGGTCCTCGAACTCCATGACCAGTTCGACGATGTCGAGGGAGTCGGCTTTCAGGTCTTCCATGAATTTCGCGTCTTCGGTGATCTTCTCGCGCTCCACGCCGAGTTGGTCGTGGATGATCTGGACCACTTTGTCGCGAACTTCGTTCCTTTCCACGGCGACCTCCCTGATGGCGCGATGCCCCTCCCTCGCGCGGGCAGAGGGAGCCGGATGGCGCGATTGCGGAAACGATGAGCAAGGCCGGTTATTTCACCACGTTCGAGGGCTGAACGCACCAGCATTTTGGTTTTGGGGCTGTCGGGCGCGAAGAGAGGCATCTGGTGGGGATTTCCGCATTTCGGTAAAGATTAAAGTGAAGGTTGCCGAAAAAGAAAATACGGGGAAGTGTAGCCGAGGAGCCATGGCGTCGGTTCGATGGCTCCCGGTTCGGTAGTCGGAATCAAGGCTTGGCGACCACACCTTTGGGGAAAGGGAGGTCGAAAGGAGGCGGTTCCGATTCAGAACGGTTCAGCAGGGGGGAGGAATACCATGAGCATCGTCGGGGTCAACCTGGGACCCTCGGCCAGGGTATCCCAGGTCCGACGGGCGGTGGAACAGGCCAGAAAGGTTCGTCAGAGAACCGGGACAGGCGACAGCGTCGAGCTCTCCGAGGAAGCCCAGCAGGCCGTGGTCGGAGCGTCGGAGGCAAGGGCGCGTGTCGAGCGGATCGCGCGAATCCGGCAGCAGATCCGGGAAGGAACATACGATACGGAAGAGAAATTCCGTATTGCACTCAACCGTATGATCGACAGCATCCTGGCTCAGGGCGGCGTCTGATCCACGCGGCCTCTCCGGGGTGTTGGTACCCAGTCCCAGTCTCGGGTCAATTGCCCTACCGTGAGGTGAGGGCAATTTCGTTTTTGGAGGGGTCGCGGCGGGGCTGGGTGACGTGGAGAGATTTTTGGTGCGTTATGGAGGTGATATCGGGTATAAGGTACCAGTTATGTCCGATATCGCCCGCTTCGCGCGCCAGCACGTTCTGGTCACGGGCGCAAGCCGCGGGATCGGGAAGGTCATCGCCGAGGGATTCGCCGCCGAAGGCGCGATGGTGGCGGTGAACTTCCTGTCTAATACCGCGCTGGCCGAAGAGGTGGTTCGCGGCATACGGGCCCGGGGCGGCCGGGCCGTGGCCGTGCGTGGCGACGTCTCCCATCCCGAGGCCGCCCCCCGCTTCTGCGAAGAGGTGCTGGCGGCCGCGGGACGGATTGACACGGTGGTCAACAACGCCGGGATTCTGCGCGACGCCACGTTCCGTAAAATGACCTGGGAGCAGTGGCGGGAGGTGATCGACACCAACCTCTCCTCCATGTTCCTGGTGACCCGCGCCTTCCTGCCGGCGATGGTGGAGCGCGGCTTCGGGCGGGTGATCAACATTTCGTCTATCGTGGGGCAGGAGGGGAATTTCGGCCAGTCGAACTACGCCGCCGCCAAGGCCGGCATCCTGGGATTCACGCGGGCGCTGGCGCGCGAGGTGGCGCGCAAGGGGGTCACCGTGAACGCCATCGCGCCCGGCTTCATCGAGACCGAGATGCTCGCCACCATGCCGGACGAGGTCCGGCGCCAGGTCCTCGCCCGAATCCCCGCCGGCCGGTTCGGAAAACCGCCCGACGTCGCCAACGCCGCGCTCTTCCTCGCCGACGAGCGGGCCTCCTTCATCACCGGCCAGGTCCTGGCCGTGAACGGTGGACAGTACATGTGAAGGCCCGCGGCCGCGATCGCCGGCGCGCGCGTCCCAGAGGCGTGGTATGCTTGCCCACCGGACGCGGAGGGCGGCATGGCGATGGAACTTTTCGACCGCGGCCGGCTGGAGGCGCTGGAGGAGTTGACGCTGGCGCCCTACGCCGTCAAGGCCAGGGAGTCGGGCGGGCGGCTTCACCCGGAGCCGGAGCACGCCTTCCGCACGGCCTTCCAGCGCGACCG
>JACQVU010000140.1 GCA_016209585.1 Planctomycetota bacterium | reverse complement strand
GGAGATGTTGGAGTTGTGGCCCGCCTACCCGGGGATCGGCGCCGAATACCCGATGTTCGGCGCGCGGTATTTCGCCTGCCTGCGCTTCGTCAAACAGGCCGGGTTGAACCTGCCCACGGAGGCGCAGTGGGAGTACGCCTGCCGCGCCGGAACGACCGACGCCACCTACAACGGCCCCCTGGACATCGCGGAGCACAACCGCTCGGGAACGCTGGAGCCGATCGCCTGGCATCGCGGAAACTCCTTCGTCGACTACCACCCCGGCGTGCCGGTGGAGGGGGATGAACGGGTGGTGGCGGAGCATTTGAGGGACCTTCTCACCCGGGAAGCGGCGGGGGCGGTCCCTCCCCTGCGCCGTATCGGGACGCATCCGGTCGGCGGGAAGAGGCCCAACGGGTTTGGGCTTCACGACATGCTCGGCAACGTCGCCGAGACCTGCCGCGAGTGGTCGTTCGGCGGGGAGTACGGGTACATCGGCGTGGTCGCGGACCACATAGTCAACGAATGGGATTCGGGTCTCCTGGCCACAGGGCGCGAGAGGTCCGGCATGCGAGGCAAAGACTTGGCGTTGACCAACCCGGTATCCTGGGGGACCTTCAACCCCGGTTCGGAGCACCCGCGCTTTCCGGACGGGTTCGACGGCTACGCATCCGGCTTTCCCAAGTTTCCCGAACGCCTCGAGTGCCCGAATTTCAGCGCGCGCGGGGGGAGTTACGCGGGCTACGAGTCTTGCCGCGCTGGCGCGCGCGACGGTGTCCACGACTATTACAAGAGGTGGTCGCGTGATGTCATTTTCATCGGCCTTCGCGCCGCGTTCGAGTTGCCCCGGCCCGAGGGAGTGGAAGGCGACTGGACGGTGAAGTAGAGACCGAGATCCCCGGCGGGGGCTACTCTCCCCATCTCCCCATCTGGGCGCTTCGCGCCTCGTGGGGGCTACTCTTCGCCCTCGATGCCCAGTTCCTTCATCTTCTCCCAGAGGCGCTTGCGGGAGATGCCCAGGATCTCGGCGGCCTTGGCCTTCTTGTCGGTGGTATAGCGCAGCACGGCGCGGATGTGGCGCATCTCGACCTCGGCGGTCACGTCGCGCAGCGGCCGCAGGTCGAGGGCGGTGGTGGCCTGCCGGCTCTTGCGCGACGCGGCGGGCTGGATGAGGTGTTCCTTACGAAGCGTGGGCGCGCCGCCGGACATGGCGATGGCGCGCTTGACGGAGTTCTGCAGTTCGCGCACGTTGCCGGGCCAGGAATAGTTCATCAGCGCGATCACCATCTCCTCGGTCAGCGGGTAGTCGACGCCGGGCGCGTACTTCTTCAGGAAGGCCTGGGCCAGCAGCGGGATGTCTTCCGGCCGCTCGCGGAGCGGAGGCACGTCGATGGTGATGACGTTGATCCGGAAGAAGAGGTACTCGCGGAAGCGGCCGGCCTCGATCTCCTCCTCCAGCACGCGGTTGGTGGCGGCGATGAGGCGCGCGTCGACGTCCACGGTGGCGTTGCTGCCCACGGGGGTCACCTGGTTGGTTTCCAGCACCCGCAGGAGTTTCACCTGCATGGGAAGCGGCATTTCCCCGATCTCGTCGAGGAACAGGGTGCCGCCGCGGGCGGCCTCGAACTTGCCCTGGTGGTCGCGGTCGGCGCTGGTGAAGGAGCCTTTGACGTGGCCGAACAACTCGCTTTCCACCAGCGTTTCGGTGAGCGCGGCGCAGTTGACGGCCAGGAAGCAGTTGTTGCCGCGGGCCGAGCGCCGATGGAGGGAGCGGGCGATGAGGTCTTTGCCCGTGCCGTTCTCGCCGGTGATGAGCACGGTGAAGTCGCTGCCGGCCACGGTGTCGATCTTGGCGAAGATCTGCTGCATGCGGGGAGAGAGGCCCACCATGCCGTCGAAGTCCGCGCCGGCGCCCGGGGCGGTGAGCCGGGCGCGCAGTTCCACCAGTTCGCGCCGCACCGAGAGGCCGTCTTCCACCTTCTTCAGGTGGGCGATGATCTCTTCGTCGACGAAGGGTTTCTTGATGTAGGTCTCGGCGCCCAGTTTCATCGCCTGCACGGCCGACTCCACGTCGGCCGCGGCCGTGATGACGACGACCGGGAAGAGCGGGTTGGCGGCCTTGACGCGGGAGAGCAGCGCCATGCCGTCGAGGCCGGGCATGCGCACGTCGGTGATCAGGCAGTCGTGCCGGCCCGACTCCACTTCGCCCAGCGCCAGCAGGCCGTCAGCCACGGCGGTCACCTGGTGGCCAGCCTCGGAGAGGGCGTCGGCCAGCGTCACGCGGATGGTCTTTTCGTCGTCAGCCAGCAGAACGCGCATGGCGGCTCCAGGTGGGGGTCACTCCCCCGGACGATCCTCCAACCGGAGGGAGCGGGTCACGGCGCGCACCAGGATCCTCTCACAGGTGGTGGCCGCGGCCAGGCGCCAGGTGTCGCCGCGGCGGGTGTAGACCGCGAGGAGGTTGCGGACCATGCGCAACACCACGGCCCCCGGCTCGGCGGGCGCGAAGTCGTCGGGGAAGCACTCGGCCCCCAGGGCGCGCACGAAGACCATCATCTCCGCGATGGTCACGCGCCGGCCGTTCCGGAAGGGGTCCAGGAACACGCGCCCGCCGCCGGGGGTCTGGACTTGCACGATGAAGTGGCCCGGGAGCGCGATCCCGTCGATGGCCAGACCGGCGCGCTTCCCCACCAGCATGGTGAGCAATGAGAGGGCGATGGGCAGGCCGCGCTTTCGTTCCAGGACCTCGTGGAGAAAACTGTCGCGGTCGTCGGCCGCGCCTTCTCCGACGCTCGCGCCGGAGAAGCCGGCTTCCTCGAACAACACCCGCCGCAGCGCGTCCAGCGGCTCCTCCCGGCGGTCGCCGCCGGAGCGGGCGGTGTCGCGCACGCGGTCGGCGAGGATGTCGAGGCTCTCCATGACCGCGAGGGGATCGAGCGTGGGGTCGCCCAGCCGGCAGAGCATGAGGGCAGCTTCCTCCAGGTCCCAGAGTTCCGGGGGCCGCCGGGCGAACTGGTGGATGCGGGCCACCGTCTCCTCGCCGGCGATCCGGGCGCAGACCTCCTCGGCGCGGCCGGAGAGCCGGCCCACGCGCGCCAGCGCCGCCGGGCGCAGCGCCGTCCAGGCGGGCGGGCCGCATTCCACCAGCCCGCGGGCCGCGGCCCGCCAGACGGCGGGGGCGTCGTCGTCGAGGAGGGAGATGAGGGCGCGAAGCCGGCGGTCGTCCGGGGGGGTCATGGCGGCGCGTGGCCTGAGTCCAACTTCGCCAGGGAATGGCGGACGCGGTTGGCGCGGATGAGGTACCACGATGTCTCATACGCCTCGATGGCGCGCAGGTAGAAGGCGCGGGCCGCTTTCGGATCGCCCTCGCGCTCGCTGAGATCGCCCATCCAGGCCAGGTAGTCGGCGTCGCTCTCCACCCGCCGGCCGGAGAGGTCCAGCCGCGCCGCGGCCTCGTAGTGCCGGCGGGCCGACGCCAGGTCGCCGGCCAGGAAGTGCGTGCGCCCGATGTTCAACTGCGCCGTGCACGCCCCCACCTGGTCGCCGGCCGCGGCGGCGATCTCATGCGCCCGCGCGAACCAGGAGAGCGCCTCCGTGAACCGGCCCTGCCCGCGCACCGCCAGCCCCATGTTGTTGTTCGCCAGGAAGCGCTCGAACGAGCCGGCGTCGCTTGCCGTGGCCGCCAGCACCCGCCGCGCGCTCTCCTCGGCGCGGTGGTGGTCGTCCATGTCGCGGAAGGTCGCGCCCAGTTCCGTCAGGATCAGAACGTCTTCCGCTCCGTCCCGCAGCCGGCGCGAGGCGCGGCCGAGACGCTCGTACACGTCGATGGCCGCGTGGAACAGCCCCAGCCGCGCCATCAGGCCGGCCAGTTCCAGCGCGGCGCTTCCCACCGACGCCACCTCCTCCATGTGCCCCAGCAGCGCGGCCGCCTCCCGGCAGGCGATCTCGGCCTCCGGCCAGCGCCGCCGCGAGGCCCGGGTCGTCGCCAGAAAGAGCGTGCCCAGGAAAGCGCCGTCGCCGTCGCCCGCGCTCATCCCCAGTTCCCGCGCGCGCTGAAAACTCTCCTCCGCCAGGTCCGGCTCGTCGGCGGCCCGCCGGGCGAAGCCCAGCGCCAACAACGCGGCCAGTTCCTCGCTCCCCGCGTGGTAGGCCGCGGCGTGGTCGCGCGCCCGCGCGAAAAACGGGATGGCGGCCTGCGGCAACCCGCCGTCGAGCAGCGCGTTCCCAGCCCGCATGTAACAGGCGTAAAGCGCCTCCGGATCGCCCGCCGCCCGGCAGGCCTGCGCCGACGACTCGAAACTCGCCAACGCCCCGGCTACCTCCCGCGTCGCCACCAGCACCACCCCCTGGAGCAGCATCAGGTTGAAGACGGCCGCCAGATCGCCCACGCTGGTGGCCACCCGAAGCCCGGCGCGCAGGTGTTCCAGCGCCTCGGCGTGCATCCCTTGGCCCGTCAGGTGGAAGGCCATCCGCCCCAACACGAAGGCCTCCAGGGGTCGGTTGCCCGCGCCGCGCGCCAGCGCCAGCAGCCGCTCGTCGAGGCGGTTCGCCCGGGGCGCGTCCTGCAACCGCTCGCGGCAGAGATCGGAGGCCCGCCGCAGCGCCTCCGCCGCGGCGTCCACCTCGCCCCGTTCTTCAAACAGCGCCCCAGCCTCCTCCAGCAGCGTGGCCGCGTCGCCGGTCTCGCCGCGTTGCAGGCGCAACTCCGCCATCTGCTGCAACAGCCGCGCCTCCCCGGCCGCGTCCCCGCGCCGACGATACCGCTCGCGCTCGCGCGACAGGCCCGCCAGCGGGTCTTCCTCCCGCCCGGCGGCGATGCGGGTGCGGGCCACGTCCAACTCCAGGTCGGTGAGCGCGGCGTGAAACTCCGGATCGTTGTCCAGCATCCGCCGGATGGCGGTGCGCTCGCGCGGGGTCACGCCGCCGGTGGAGCGCTCGGCGGCCGCAGCCGCGGACGTTGGGCCGGGACTCGCCGACAGACGCGCGCCGCACTTCGGGCAGAGTTCCGGAGCGTTGGCCGACGGTGAACCGGACCAGGAACATGCCGGGCAGGTGATCTCAGTGCTCACGACGGCTGATTATACCCCGGACGGCTTCCGCGGGTTGCGTGGATAGGGGCTGGGGGCTGGGGGCTACGGAGGTGGCCTCAACGTTGGATCCGTGGCGCGAGATGGGGGAAGGGGGCTGGATGCCCCGGCCTTCAGGCCGGGGCATCGCCTCGCCAAAAAGTCCTTCCGCGCCGACGCGGCTCAAACGTCGAGATCACCACAGTCACTTCTTCGCGAGCGCCTCCAGGAACGACAGCGTGTCGGCGTCGTCCATGCGGCAGTCGTCGAGGGCCGTGTTCCCGGCGTCGGCCGTGCCGAACATCAGCTGTCCCGGCTGGGTAGGGTGGTTTGGTCCGAGCAGCAGATGGCCGAACTCGTGCGCCAGGATCTGCCAGAAGATGTTGACGTTCCCGGGCGGGGCCGGATTCAGCTGGTCCCACGCGTCGAGACCCACCATGATGCCGGTCTGGTCCGAGAGCGGTTTCTTCGGCGTCGTTGTATCCGTGTCCCAGTTCGTGGTTCCCAAAGCCAGCGTGCCCGTCGTCAACCCCGGCGTCGCGCCTGCCGTGTCATTGTATTCCACGTTATTCATGATGTGGATGTTCAGACACCCCTTCTGATTGTACTTAGTGAACAACTCGGCGTACGGTTCCTGGGTTCCCCTCCCGCCCCACCCGCCCGTAGCGCGATTGAAATCGCCCGCCATGAACGTCCCGCCGGTGGTAAAGATCTTCGCATCGACGTTGACCACGCGGATTTCCTTCAACTCCAGACTGATCCCCTTCGCGCCCCACACGTTGGTACTGGCCAGCGGGATACGAGCCGCCCATTCCGGGCGACTCGTAATCTCGTCGAGCCGCGCATCCGGGATCCCGGCCGTCTGGCCGGCCTGGGCGTTCTTGTAGACCGTGACACAGATCGGCACGACGACCGGGGGCCGAAACGTGGTCTGCCATTTGCGGGTTTGGCAGGTTTTCGGTTGCGCGGGCTCCGTGTTTTCGCTCGCCACGATCCTGACCTCGGCCGACGCATCGATGACGCCCTTGTCGATGTTGAGCACCAGCGGATTGCCGCGCAAAGTCAGGGTGAACGGAACCCGCGATGTCGCGCTCCCGGTTCCACCCGCCGGCGGCAGCGGGAGCGTGAACTTCATGGTGTTCCCTGTTGTCTGAGGCGGAGGCGCGACCGCCACGCCCCCCGACTGGACAGAGGTGACGTCGGCGGGCTTCAACTGCCCCTTGAACGCCACCGTGACGGTGGCCGTGCCGGTAATGATCGCCACGGTGTTCTGGTTGTTGGTCGCATTCGCCGTCACCTCGACCCGGTAATTCAGAGTCGCAGTCGCCGCGATCACGGGCCCGCAAACTGTCGCGGTGCATGTGACCGTTTGGTTCCCCGGCGACTTGTGGAAGTAGGCGCGCGCCGACAGGGTCTGCCCCGTCTGGGCTTGGACCGTGGTGAACTCCACCGTGGCGTCGCCCGCGTTCACCGCCAGCAACGTCACGCTGCCGTCCGGGTTCTGGGTGATCTCAAAGACCTTCTTCTTGCCCCCGCCGCTCCCCGTCGCCGGCGCCGCCTCGCTGGCCTGCGACACCGCCGAGGCCTGGCCGCCGCCCGGTTCGTGAAGCAAGTCGGTCTCGATCTCCACCGCCGTGAGAGCCACGGAGCCGCAATCGACGTCGTCATTGCTCCGGTAGCCCTCGTCGGGGCCAAACCAGAACCCCCGGCCGGTCACCACCACCATCTCCCCCTCGCGGCCGTTCGCGCGACCGGTGTCGGCGTGGTATTCCTCGCCGTCAAGATAGAGCCGCAGGTAGTCGAACACGCACACCGGCGAAAACGACCCGCCCACCGCCGGGTCAACGTTCACCGTCAACGTTTCGTTCGAGTCCTTGTCGGCGAACGCCAGCACGAACACCGGCGACGCCGGCGCCGTGCCGGCCAGCACCCCCCCGGCCGGGAACGAGCCTTGGTCAAGCACCGCGCCCCCGGCGTCGAGGATCGCGAACGACACATCCGCTTCATGCCCCGCCGGGTTGGTCGCCACCCGCGCTTCCACGGCCGCGCCTGGCGTGGCCAGCAGCATCCTCGGTGGCGTTCCGCGCGCGATCACTTCCTCCCGGCCGGTGGAGAGATCGCGCAACGTGAGCGAAACGAGGTCCACGATGTTAACGCGCGGACCTTCGCCGAACATGAAGGGCTGTTCGTCACGCACGCACTTCGCGGCGATCTCGAAACTTCCCGCCTCGCTGAACGACACGTTCACCCCCGCCGGCTGGAAGGCTCCGTCCGGAGGCATCACGCCGTTGGTGGGCTTGAAGGCGAAGAGGAAGTCGCCTTCCTTCCCGGCCGGCTCGGTCGTGACGTCAAGTTTCACCCATGCCGGGCCGCGGGCCGCCAGGAAGGTGGTGATTGAGAACTGCCCGGCCAGCACGTCGGCCACGTTGCCCGCGTCGTCCAGGTCGCGCAGCACGGCGGACGCGAACCCCTCCTTGGTGAACTCCGTCTGGACCGACGCCGCGCCGCACGTGAACCGCAACGTCCGCGGCCCGCCGCCGACCACGCCCAGGAGCCGCAGGCCCATCGTGACCGTCGTTCCCTGAACCGCGCGGGTGACGATGTCCACGTCCTCACCGAGCAGCACACGGTCGATCCCGATGTGAGACAGAATGTCCTCGACGAGCGGCGCATCGAACGTGATCCGCGCCTCGAAGAGTTCCCCGGGACAGAGTTCCTCGCGTGACAACTCCACGCCCAGCATCGCCGGAACGCGGAAGACCGCCTCGGCGTACTCCTCATCCTCGCAGAGCCGTGCGCGCACCCGGTGCTCGCCGGGGGACTCGAACGTCGCCGAGAAGAGCGTGCCGACGCTCGACGACCCGCCCGGCCCCGTGAACTGGACAAGCCCGCCGACCGGGTCCGTCACCCCCGGACCGGGTTGCGGCACCAGGTCCACCGCCTCCGAGAATCCCAGGAACCGATAGGCATCGCCAGGACAGGCTGAGAAGACAAACGAACTCCCGCGCGGCACGCTCGCCAGGGGAACATCCGCGGTGGTCCGCACCTCCAGGTTCCTCAGCCGCACCACGCGCACGGTCATCTCGGCGTCAGCCGGCCCTTCGTCGCACATGCCGGCGCGCAACAGGTGCGAACCCGGCGACGGGAAACGGGGCGCGAACGACTCGCCCGACCCCGTCTCCGGGAACCCCGTCGGCGCGAAGTACTTCACCTTCGAGGTCGGAACCCCCTCCGCCGAGGGCCGCGCCGTCACCGCCAACGAGCGCGAACCGCACGCGAACAACGGCGCGCCGGACGTCGCCAGCACCGTCTCCAACCCGTTGCTCGCCGCCAATTCCACGGCTCGCACCACGTCCACCGTGAACGTCCCACTCCACTCGCACGGCTGATCGACCGTTCCGGCCGCCGGATCGCCGGGGTCGATGAAGTAGGTGTAGACCGCGCCGCCGACGAAGTCTCCGGAGACGCGGTTGAAGCCGTCGTGCGCGCCGTTCATCGTCGCGTTGACGTGGTTGAACGACCCCACGCTCCCGCCGAACGCGCCCGGCGACACCCCGTTCCCGGCCACCACGAAGTTCACCGCCCCGCCCACCGTTCCCGCCCCGGTCAATATGTAGGGCAACCCCGTCACCGAATGGGTCTCGACCGCCGATATCACGCCTTCCGCCACCGTGACGTCGACGTCGGTGTCGCCGAACGGACTGATGAACCCCTCCGTCGAGTGCTCGCCGCAATCAATCTCCGCGATGAAAAACTTCAGCACCCATACGCAGCCCAAGTCGGAGGGAGTCACCGGCGCGAACAGGCTGAAATGGCTCGCCTCGACCGTGATCGTGTTCGCTTCAGCGTCGCGCGCGGCGACCGCCAGCCGCTTCCATTCCTTAGCCCCCGATGGGAGCGTGACGGCGCCGACCTCCTCCTCGTTTCGCCCCGTCGCCGCGAGCCGCGCCTCGTCATAGGGCAGCCGTATGGTCACCGGCGCGAGAAACTCCAGGCCCGAGGGACCAATCTCCACCACCGGACCAAGCATGCGAACCCCGGCGGGCAACGCCGGCGCAGCCCCCGCCAACGGCCGGGAAACGCTGGTCGCACCCGATTCCCCCGCCTCCCTCCGCCACCCGTCAATCGCCGGCCCCGGCGAGATGGTGATCGCCGTATCCTGCGACAACGCCGACGGGGGAACGGCCACCGATACCCCCGCCAGCGGATGAGGCGCGCCGACCTCGACCAACCCGCCTTCCTGGGCGGAGATGTTCTTGACGACGCCAAGCATCCCTTCTGTATCAGTATCCGGGGACACAGCGGCGCGGAACTCGCTTGTCGGCGCGCCGCAGGTCGTGATCGCGGCGAGAAGCGCGAACACCACCAGCGTGCCAGAGAGCCTCCCCGGACTACCGCGGAAGGCGTCGAGAAGACGCATCGTCAACCTCGATTTCTTGGAGCG
>JACQVU010000139.1 GCA_016209585.1 Planctomycetota bacterium | reverse complement strand
GGCGCCGGCGCGGGCGGGGGAAATGGCGGGGGCGGGGGCCACGAGGCCGGCGGGGTGGTATACGATCTGTTCATCGGGCGCGACGCCGCCTTGGTGGAGGAGGCGGCGCGCCGGTACGACTCGCCTCGGGTGGAAGACGCGGTGGAGCGCGTGGGCGAGTTGCTGGGCTACCCGGCCTGCTGCCGGCGGGCGTTCGCGGCGCTGGAAGACCGCGGCGACAACACCGCCGTCCGGCTCGCCACGGCGGCGCGGACGACCGGCGCGTATGACTGGCTGTTGAACAATTCGTGCGTCAACCTCGCGCCGTTCTATCCCTGCCGGTACGACTGCCCGGAGGCGGCGCGGTTCGCGCGGGCGGTGTTCGATCGTCTGGCTGAGATCTCGCCAGCCTACGCCGCGCGGCTGCGCGACATGCTGCGCCGGCCGGTGCTCTTTTTCGACGCTTGGCGGCGGCTGGTCTTCCGGGGCGCGCGCCTCTCTCCGGAGGGGTTGCGCTACGCCCGCGTGGAGCCGGACCCCCAGACCCCCGGGGCCGGCGCGCCGCCGTCAGACCTGGGATTCGCGCGGGCGATGCAGGAGCACTTCATCAACGAGGTGTGGCCGATCTTCGCCGGCGCGGATCAGGTGCATCACGACGGCGCGGCGTTCGTGCTCTCGCGCGGGGGGCGGGAGGTCGCGGTGCTGCGCCGCATCGCCGCGGGCGCCGGTGTGCTCATGCCCTTCGGGCTGGACGGCGAAGAGGGGGCGTGACATGGCGACCCCCGGCGCGCCCCTGCGGATCGCGGTGCTTGAGGTCTGCCGCGTGGCGGAGTTCTTCCACGACCTCACGCTTCCCTGTCTCGCCGGCGCGCTGCGGGACGGCGGGTTCAGCGTGGAACGCTTCCGCCTGATGCTGGAAGGGCCGTCGGCGGGGTGGCCGGAGCGGTGTGACCGGTTCGTGGCGCGCCTGGTGGATCACGGCGCCGACCTGCTCCTGCTGCCCGACGTGCTGGAGCGGGAGGTGATCGCCGCCGTTGAGCGGGCGGGCCGGCCGTTCGCGGTGATGGTGCTGGTCTCCTACGCCGTGCGCGGGGCGGAGACGGAGCGTCCCGCCTGGGTGCTGCGCGCCACGGCCGATCGCGACGATCTGCTGGCGCGGGCGCGGGCGTTCGCGGCGGACCTGGTGTCGGGCGCGCCGCACGCCCCCGCGCCGCCGGGCGACCTGACGCCGCTGGACGACCTGCGCGACCCGGCGCGCCGCGAGCGGTTGCTCTCATGGATCGACCCCTTCCGCCCCATCCTGGCGTGGCGCGACGCGGAGACCTGGCGCGTGGCCGTCGACCGGCGGCAGGCTATTCTCGGCTCCCACGGGTGCGCCTACGCGGCGGACGCGGCCGACAACAATTTCTTCCAGGGCATCGACTTCGCGAGGTTGCCCGAAGTGTTCCGCTTCGGGTGCACGTTCTGTCACCATTCGGGGATCATCCGCCTGCCCCGCGAAGAGACCGTGCGCCTCTTGCTGGCGCAACTGGCCGAGGTGCGCCGCCAAGCGCCCGACCTGGCCGAAGTGGTGCTCGAAGACGAGGAGGCGCTCGGCTATCTCGACCGCTTCGCCGCCGCCGTGCTGGCCGCGGGCGGGAAGCCCCTGCGCTTCCTCGTGAAAACCCGCGTGCTGCTGCTGCGCGCCGACCGCGACAAGTTGACGGCGGCCCTTTCAACCTTCGCCGGCACGGGCCATCGCATCGACCTCTACCTCGTGGGTTTCGAGAACTTCTCCCAGCCCGAACTGGACCGCTTCAACAAGGGGGTGAGCGCGGCGGAGTGCGAGGAGGCCGCGAGCCTCCTGCGCTCTCTGCGCGATCAGTTCCCCGACAGTTTCAGCGACGACACCCACGCCAAGGGGTTCATCCTGTTCACGCCCTGGACCAGCCTGGCCGACCTTGAAGCCAACGTGGCGGCGTTCCGGCGGCTCCGCTTCTGGGAGTTCCGCGGCAACCTTCCGCTCTCCAAACTGCGGCTGGACCCCAGCCTGCCGCTCTACCACGCCGCGGCGCGCGACGGGCTGCTGGCGGATCGCTTCCCGGACGCGGCGCACGACAACTCCCGGCGGTACGGGTACAGCGGCGAGGCGCCCTGGCGCTTCCTCCACGCGGAGGCGGGCCGGGTGTACGCGGTGTACGTGCGGGCGTCGGAAGGGGCCGGCGACCTGTTGCCGCTCATTCGCAACTGGGAGGACCGCGCCGCGCAGGTCGCGCTGCTGGAGCATCTGGTGGCGCTGGCCGCCGCCGACCCCGGCGCCAACGAAGAGACGCTCTACCGCCGCGCCGCCGAGTGGGCCGAGGCTGGGCGCCGGCGCGTGGCGGGGGGCGCGAGGGCGCCGGCGCCGGCGCCGGCCGACGCGCTTCTGGCGTCGCCGGGGGCTTCCGAAGAGGTGACGCGCCAGACGATGCCGTTCTGCAACTGCAACTGCGTCTTCTGCAGCGACGGTGGCAGCCCGAACATCGCGCGCAAGTACCAGACGGACGCGCGCGAGGAGTTGACGGGGGCGGTGGACCACTGGTTGTCGCCGGAAGTAGACCTGACGACCATCGTGGGGGGCGAGCCGACCATCCACCCGCTGTTCTTCGATCTGCTGGCGCGGGCGCGGGCGCGCGGGCGCGGGGTCTTTCTCTTGTCGAACGGGCGGATGTTCTCTTACCCGGGCTTCGCGCGGCGCGCCTTCGACGCCGGGTTGACGCGGCTGCAGGTCTCCATCCACGGCCACCGGGCGGAGGTCCACGACGGACTGACGCGCTCGCCCGGCAGTTTCGAGCAGTCGTGGGAGGGCGCGGCTAACGCGGCCCGCGAGTTGCTTCGCCGGCGCTCGCCGCGCGCGCTGGAGTTCTGCTACGTGATCACGGCGCGCAACTATCGCTGGCTGCGGGAGTTCGTCCACCTGGTGAGCGCCCTGCCCGGCGCCGTGCGCGTCAACTTCACCACCCTCATCCCGCGCGGCTGGGGCGAGCGCCATTACCACCAGCTGGCGGTGCGCTACGCCGACGTGATGCCCCACGCCCGGCGCGCCGTGGCCGACCACGGCGGCCGGGAGGGACGGGTGCGCTTCTCGTTTCAGGCGCCGCCCTGCGTGGCGCCCGACCTCGCGGAACGGCTGGGAAGCGCCCACGACTGCGACGGCGCGGTGGCCGCCAACCCGCTGCGCCGCGACGCCTGCCGGGTCTGCGCGGCGTTTCACTCCTGCCTCGGCCCGTTCGAAGCCTACGTCCGCCGTTTCGGCTGGGACGAATTCGTTCCCCTGGCGCCCTCCGGCTCCGCAGCCCCGGCCCCGGCCCACGCCGATGGCCCCGTTCCCCTCTCCCATCTTCCCGTGGAGGCGGCGTCGTGACCACCGTCGTCGCCTCGCCTCCGGCGTCGATCGCCGCCCGCCTGCCGCTGCTGGCGCGGATCGCGCGGGCGATGTGGCGCGCGGATCGGGAGGCCAACTACTTCCCCGGCGTGGAGGAAATGGGCGAGGTGATCTCCGACGACGACCTCGCGCGCGCGCTGGCGGCCTGCGCGGCGGACTCGCCCGCGCGCGCCTGGAGCGTTTTCGTGCACGTGCCCTTCTGCCGCACGCAGTGCGCCTTCTGCTGCCTGGAAACGCGCGTGGCGCGCGACGACGCGGAGTACGCGGCCTTCGTGGACCTGGCCGCCGCCGAGATCGGGCGGTACGGCGCGGCGCTGGGCCGGCCGCCGGTCTCGGACCTCTTCCTGGCCGGGGGAACGCCCACCCAACTGCCCACCGGCCAACTGCGCCGGCTGTTGGAGGCGATCAACCTCGCGGTGGCGCGCACCGATGACTTCTTCTTCACGGCTGAGGGCAACCCGGAAAGCGTCGACGGCGACAAGGCCGCGCTGCTGCGGGCGCACGGCCTGGCGCGTCTCAGCATGGGGGTCCAATCGCTCGACGGCGCGGTGCTGCGGGCCGTCGGCCGCGCCTACCAGACGGAGGCCATGGTCGCTGGCGCGATGGAGGCGGCGCGCGGCGCGGGCGTTCCGTGGATCAACCTCGATCTCGTGTGCGGCCTGCCGGAGGAGAGCGATGAGTCCTTCGCGGCCTCGCTCGCCGGCGTGATTGGCTTCGCGCCGGAAAGCGTGGTGATCTGCCCCTGGGCGCCCACGCCCAGCCGCCTCTGGCGTGAGGGACGCCGGCCCGACCCGGCGGCGCTCGCGGAGGACCAGGAGCGGCGTCAGCGTGCGGCCGCGGCCACCCTGGCGGCGAGCGGCTACACGGTGATCCCGACGCCGCAATCGCTGGTGGCCGTTGACGAGCGCAAGGTCCCGCGCGGCTGGTGGCAACGCGCCAGCAAGGCGGGGGTCTATCGCGCGGGCGCGTGCCTGGGGGTGGGCTTCGGGGCCACGTCGCGCCTTCCCGGCCGGCTCTGCTTCCGCCACCACGATGAAGAGTCGCGGGCGGCCGCGCTGCGCGCCGGACGGTGGCCGCCGGTGCTGGCGCGCCGGCTGGAGGGCGACACGGAGGCGCGCGACTTTCTGGTCACGCGGCTTTCGGAGGGGTTCGAGCTCGCGGAGTTCCGGGAGCGGTTCGGCGGCGATCCCGTGGAGCGCTTCGCGGAGGAGTTCGACTATTTGATTGGCGCCGGCAAGGTCGCGGCGGAGAACGGCCGCGTCGAACCCCGTTTCGCGGACGAACTGGAGTGCGCCACGCTCTCCAAACTCTTCTACTCCGCCGCTGAGGTGGAGGCGGTCGCGAGGCGGTTCCTCGCCGCGCCCGATCCGCTTCCCGTGGCGGCAACCCGCGGCACGCCGCCGTACGCCCGGGGTCACGCGGTTCGGGAGAACGCGGACATGGAAGCCCTGCTGGAACGCGGCCGGCGGCTGTGGGCGGTGATGGCGCGGCTCGACAAGGAGCCGGACTACTTTCCGCTCTACGACGAGATGGGGGAGCCGCGGGAGGGCGCCGAGGCGCTGTCAGCCTGGCGCGCCTTCGCCGCGCGGGCCGCGCGGGAGTCGGCGGTGAACCGCTTCTCGGTGATGGCGCACATCCCGTTTTGCCGGACGAAATGTCTCTTCTGCATGTTCGACTCCGTCACCGCCGCCACGCCCCACGAGCGCGGCGCGGTGGACCAGTACCTGGAGCATGTGTGCCGCGAGATCCGGCTTTTCGCGCCCATCCTGGCGAACGTGCCGCTGCACAGCCTCTATTTCGGGGGCGGAACGCCGAGTTACCTGGAGGCGGGGGAACTGGAGCGGCTGCTGGCCGCGCTGGCCGCGGCCTTCACGCGCGAGGAGGGCTTCCACTTCGCGTGCGAGGTGAACCCCGACAACCTGACGGCCCAGAAACTGGCCGTGCTGCGCCAGCATGGGATATCGCGTCTGTCGATCGGCGTGCAGTCGAACACGGCGAGCGTCCTGCGCCGCATGAACCGCGGCTACCAGAAATTCGAGCAGGTGCGCGCCGCGGTGGCCCTGGCGCGCGCGGCCGGCGTGCCGGCGGTGAGCCTCGACACCGTGGCCGGCCTGCCCGAGGAGACGGAAGCGTCGTTCGCCGACTCGCTCGCCCAGTGCCTGGACCTGGGCGCCGACAGCGTGGTGGTCTACCCCTGGTACGTGACGCCCACGCCCTACTTCCACCTGGGTTTGCGGCTGGACCGGAGCGCCCATCGGGCGTTGATGGACCGGATGGTGGCGCGCGCCGAAAACCTGGCCCATCGCGCCGGCTACCGGCGTCGGCCGGGGGTTGTGACGCCGGTCTTCATCCGCGCCGCGGCCCAAGGCGAGGCGCTGGTGAACCGCTTCGACGTGGAGCGGGAGGAAGGGGCCGACGCCTGCCTGGGCCTCGGCCCCTACGGCCACTCCCACGTCTTCGGCGCGCTGGCGTACAAGCCGCGCGACCACGCCTCCTGGACCGAGGCGCTGGAACAGGGCCGGGCGCCCCCCATCCTCGCCCGCCGCATGGACGAGGCCGCGGAGCGCCGGCGGTACATGATCGGCAACCTGTACAACGGCGTGGACGGGGATCGTTTCCGCCGCCTCTTCGGCATGGAGCCGGGCGAGGCCTTCCCCGAAGAGGTCCGCTTCCTCTCGCGTGAGAACACGCTCCGGGGCCACGGCGGCCGCCTCACGCTGGCGGCCACCCCCGACGAGGAGTTCGCGGCCCGCGCCATGCTCTTCCTCAGCCCGGAGGAGCGGGCCGGCGTGGAGCGCGTCTTCCTCTCTCCCCGCGGGCAGCAGGCCGTCGCCTCCGGCCTCTTCAACCACGGCCGCCAGCAGGAGGACGACGGCGTCCTCTCGCTGCGCCTCTCCGCCGCGTGCAACAACGCCTGCGCCTCCTGTCCGCCGCCGCGGCCGGAGGGCGCGGACGTTCCCGACGAGGAGGCCGCCGTGGCGGCGCTCCGCGCCGGGCGCGAGGCCGGCGCCTCGCGCGTGGTCTTCACCGGCTGCGGCGAGTCCGGCGCGGGCGAGCCGACGCTGCACCCGCACTTCCTGCGGGTGGTGGCGGCGGCGGCGCGCCTGGGCTTTTCGGGGATCGAGGCCCGCACCAACGGCCGCATGTTCGCCTACCGGCGCTTCGCGCAAGCGGCCCGGCGCGCCGGGCTTTGCCACGCGCGGGTGAGGTTCTTCGGCGACACGCCAGCCGTGCACGACGCCGCCGCCGGCGTCGCCGGCGCTTTCGTGCAAGCCCTCGCCGGCGTGGAGAACCTCGTGGCCGTCGGCCTGGGCGGCGGCGTGGAGATCGCGGACCACCGGCGCGCCGCCAACATCGCCGAATTCCTGACCGCCATCCGCCGGTTCGCGGCCCTCGGCGTGCGCCGCTTCCTCTGCGAACGCCACGCGGACGCCCCGCGCCGCGAGTTTCCCGAACTGCACCACCTGGCCGAGGCCCGTGGCCTGCAAGTGCGCGTCACGGACCGGGAGGCCGCGCCGTGAGAACCGTTCAAGTGCGCCTGGCCCTGGCCTGCGACCAGGCGTGCCGCTTCTGCAGCATCGCCCGGACGGCCGAGGACCTGTCCCGGACCGAAGAGGCCGTCCGCGCGCGCATCGACGCGCTCGCCACTGAGGCCGCGCGCGAGCCGGTGATGCTGAGCGTCACCGGCGGCGAGCCGACCATCCACCCCAGGCTCTTCGAAACGCTGCGCTACGCGCGTGCCCGCGGAATCGGCGACTTCTGCATCGAGACCCACGGCATGCGCCTGGCCGACCCGGCGTTCGCCGACGCGCTGGCAAAGGTCGGCGCGCGGCTCTCGTTTTTCATTTCACTGCACCACCACCGGCCGGAGGTGTCGGACCTCATCACCGCCACTCCCGGCGGGCAGGCGCGCACCTTGGCCGGCATTCGCAACGCGCTCGCCCGCGAAATGGCCGTGCGGCTCAACTGCGTCGTCTGCTCCCTCAACCGGCTGGATCTCGCGGCGTACGCCGAGTTCGTGGCGCGCGACCTGCGCGGCGTGGACGGCGTGACGTTCAGTTACATCGCCCCCGTCGGCGCGGCGGTGGATCGGCCCGACCTGATGCCGAGAATGTCCGACGTCATGCCCAGCCTGCGCGCCGCGCTGGCGGTCTGCCACGCCCGCGGCCTTGAGGCCGTCATCCCCATGCGCTGCGGCGTGCCCCCGTGCGTGCTGCCCGGCTACGAGCGCCTCCACGACGCCTGCCGGCCCGATGCCCCGCCCGCGATGCTGACCCCCGATCGCGTCAAAGCGCCAGCCTGCCGCCACTGTGTCCACGACGCGCGCTGCGTGGGAGTCTGGAAGGGCTACGCCGAGCGGTACGGCGTGGGCGAACTGATCCCGCCGCCGGGGGCGGGGGCGAGCCGGGGAGATCGCTCCCGATCCTATTTCCCCGGCGCCTCTGGCGCGGGCACGGGCGCGGGCGGCCCCGCGGCTGGCGCGCCGGTGGCCGGCGGGGGCGTGGGCGGCTTCGGCCGCGCGCCCGGCCCGTAGGTGATCTCCGGCGGGCGAAGTTCGATGCGGGCCGGAACGGTCATGCGCTTCAGGAAGAGAAGGGCGAAACAGGTGTCGAGGAACTTCACCGACGGTTGGCCGCCGATACCGGTGTGGCCGGGCTTGGGGTTTTCCCAGGTTCCATCCTGTTTCTGCAGCGCAAGCAGTCGCTCCGCACCCTCGATGTACCACTGGTGTTTGCCGATGAACTCCCGCTTCGTGAGGCTGCCGACCCGTTCCATGGAGTAGAGATAATAATAGAGCCATTCCGAGCCGCGGCCGCGGTTTTCGGTGACCGACCAGTTCTTGTCGAGCCAGGCGAACCCCTCGAACACCGCCATGTCGGCCCGCTTGGCCATCTCCCCCGTGAACTTCTTGTCGCTCATGAGCAGGTCGCGGAGGATGACCAGCGAGGTGATGCCGCCGCAGGTCATCGAAGCGCAGGGCGCGTTCTGGGGATCCGGGCTGTACCCCCAGCCGCGGGCTTCGTCGCCGGAATCCTGCGGCGTCATGGTGACGCGCGGGCCGGAAGCCAGCAGGTCGACGGTGGCGCGGGGCAGCAGTCCCTCGGACCGGTACTGGAAGGAGAGGATCCACTCAAAGACCTCGAAGAGCGGCCCCCGGTCGAAGGCCGCGCCGCAGCGGTCGGCCGAACGAAGCGCCAGCAGCGCGTATTGCGTGTTGCTCAGGTCTTCGGGCTGCGGCGGGGTGTAACTCCACCCCTTGCCGGCGCGGTGGGCGACCAGCCACCGGGCCATCTCCTGCATCCAGGCGAAGTCTTTGGGAGGCAGCGCCACCTTGGCGGGCGGCTTGTGTTGCTCTCCCTTCTTCGGCTTGGGGGTGTGGAACGACTCCAGCGCCAGCATGTTCACGGCCAGCGCGTAGGTGTAATGGAGGTCGCCGCCGCGGTCGTGGATGGAGCGATACTCCTTGTGGACCCGCTCCCAGCACTTGGTCATCAGCGGATGGGCGCGACTCACGCCGCACTCGCTCATGACCAGGATCGCGAGCGAGGTCGCGCCCACGCCGTACCCCTCGGCCTCATAGCCGGGAAACGACCCCTTGTCGTCGACCGGCATCTTGAGGAGCGCGGCCAGCCCCTTGTCGATCGCGACGTCGATGCGGTCCGCGAAGGCCTTGTCAGCGGGGCGGGGCGCCGGAGCCTTCTCCTGGGCCGACGCGGTCGAGAGCGGCGCCGTCAGGAAGCCGAACGCGAGGAAGAGCCAGACGAGGGCGAAGGCGCGACGGGGCGACACGGTTCCCTCCACAGGCAACACCACTCCACTACCTCCCGGAAGTGAACCCGCGGGGGCGCGCGGGAACCCGCCGTTCGCTTGCCGTCCCGCAGGCTGGAACAGGTCGCGCCCTACTCGCCGCCCAGCAACTCCCGCCATGAGCTCGCCCGCAACACCTTGCGCGCCAGCAGCCGCAGGCGGCGGTGATCG
>JACQVU010000143.1 GCA_016209585.1 Planctomycetota bacterium | reverse complement strand
TCCTCGGCGCGGTCGATGCTGTCGATGGAGGTGCCGACGATCTTGACCCCCGCCTCGAAAAGGGGCTTGGCGAGGTTGAGCGGCGTCTGCCCGCCGAACTGGACGATGACCCCCTCGGCCTTCACGGTCTCGCACACGGCCAGCACGTCTTCGACCGTGAGCGGCTCGAAGAAGAGGTGGTCGGAGGTGTCGTAGTCGGTGGAGACGGTCTCGGGATTCGAGTTGATCATGATCGACTCGTATCCCAGTTCGCGCAGCGCGAACGAGGCGTGGACGCAGCAGTAATCAAACTCGATGCCCTGGCCGATACGGTTCGGCCCGCCGCCCAGGACCACGATCTTGGGCCGGGAGGTGACGCGGACCTCGTTCTCCTCCTCGTAGGTGGAGTAGTAGTAGGGGGTGTAGGCCTCGAACTCGGCCGCGCAGGTATCGACCAGTTTGTAGACCGGCCGGACGCCCAAGGCGGCGCGGCGCGCGCGGACCTCCGGCTCCGGGCGGCCGAAGAGGGTGGCGATCTGCACGTCGGAGAAGCCCAGGCGCTTGGCCTCGCGCAGCGTGTCCGCGTCGAGCGCCTCCAGCGAGCCGGCGGCGCGCAGCGTTTCCTCGAACGCAACGATCTCGCGGATGTTCTCCAGGAACCAGGGATCGATGGCCGTGAGATCGTGCATCTCCCGCACGCTCATGCCGGCCTTGAAGGCGTAGCGCAGGTACCAGGGGCGCTCGGCGTTGGGCGTGGCCAGGCGCTCGCGCACCTCCCGGGCCTCCACCGCGCCGCCCTTCGCCAGGCGGTCCAGGCGGTCCAGCCCCAGGCCGAAGTGGGCGGTCTCCAGCGACCGCAGCGCCTTCTGAAAACTCTCCTTGAACGTGCGGCCGATGGCCATGGCCTCGCCGACGCTCTTCATCTGCGTGGTGAGCACGGCGTCGGCGCCGGGGACCTTCTCGAACGTGAACCGCGGCGCCTTCGTGACCACGTAGTCGATGGCCGGCTCGAACGAGGCTGGAGTCTTCCGCGTGATGTCGTTGGGAATCTCGTCCAGCGTGTACCCCACAGCCAGTTTGGCCGCGATGCGGGCGATGGGGTAGCCGGTGGCCTTCGAGGCCAGCGCCGAGGAACGCGACACCCGCGGGTTCATCTCGATGATCACCATCCGACCCGTCCCGGGGTGCACCGCGAACTGGATGTTCGACCCCCCGGTGTCCACCCCCACCTCCCGGATGCAGGCGATGCTCGCGTCGCGCATGCGCTGCATCTCCTTGTCCGTCAGCGTCTGCGCCGGGGCCACGGTGATCGAGTCGCCGGTGTGCACGCTCATCGGGTCGAAGTTCTCGATGGAGCAGATGATCACCACGTTGTCGTTGCGATCCCGCATCACCTCCATTTCGAACTCTTTCCAACCGATCAGCGCCTCCTCCACCAGCACCTCCCGCACCGGCGACATTTCCAGCCCGCGGCGGGCCAGGGCGCGGTAATCGTCGCGCTGGCGGGCGATGCCCCCGCCGGTGCCTCCCAGCGTGAAGGCTGGCCGGATGACCAGCGGCAGGCCGAGATCGGCCAGCGCCGCGTCGGCCCCGGCCTCGTCGTGGACGACGTGCGACCTGGGCACGTCGAGACCGATCTTCACCATCGCGTCGCGGAAGAGGCCGCGGTCCTCCGCCTTGCGGATGGCCTCCACATTGGCCCCGATCATCTCCACGTGGACCTGGACCAGCACCCCCATCTGCGCCAGGTCCACCGCCGCGTTGAGCGCCGTCTGGCCGCCGATGGTGGGCAGCAGCGCGTCCGGCCGCTCGATCTCGATGATCCGCGCCAGCACCCGCGGCACCAGCGGCTCCAGGTAGGTGCGGTGGGAGAACTCCGGGTCGGTCATGATCGTGGCCGGGTTGGAGTTCACCAGCACCAGCGTGAAGCCCTCTTCCTTCAGGGCCTTGCACGCCTGGGTGCCGGAGTAGTCGAACTCGCACGCCTGACCGATGACAATGGGACCGGACCCGATGATCAGAATCTTCCGGATATCAGCGCGTTTGGGCATCGCCCCACTCTGGCCCGCGACCTTCCCCCCACCCGCGGGCTTGGTAAAATCGCGCTAGGATACCGCCCCCACCCGCCAGCGCAAGGGCGGAGATTTGATGACCGCCCCGCAACCCGCTCCATCGGCCGACGCCCCGCGAGGCGCCGCCTTCCGGCCCCACGAACGCCTGCGCCGCAAGCGGGATTTCGACGCCGCCTACGCCCAGGGCAGGAAACGCCGCGACGACACGCTCCTGCTGGTCGTCCGGCCCAACGGCCTGCCCCATTCGCGCCTCGGAGTGGTGGTGAGCAAGAAGGCGCACGGCAAGCGCGCGGTGGATCGCAACCGGGTGAAACGGGTGGTGCGGGAGGCCTTCCGGCTCCACAAGCACGCGCTGCGTGGCGGGCTGGACATCGTGTGCATTCCGCACGCGCCGCGCCGCGGCCCCGTGACCTGCCAGGCCGTGGCCCGCTCCCTCTTGCGCCTGGTCGGCCGCCCCAGTCAAGTGACCACCGACCACTGACCACTCTCCCGACGCCGTCAGTACTTCCGCGACGCCTGCTTGAGGAAGTCGCGCTCCTCGTCGGTGAGCGCCGGAAGCCCCTCGCGGTGCACCTTCTCAAGCAACTGGTCCACGCGGGCGCGCAGTTCCTGGGCGCGGCGGGCCTCGCGCGCCCGGCGGCGCGCCTCGCGTTTCACCCGCCGCCGCTCGAAGAACCCCGGCCGCGGCGGCGGCGCGTCCAGCGCCGCGTGGCCCATGGAAAAATCGTAGCCGAGAAACGTGTCGTCGCCCTCCATCCGCAACCGCCGCCGTTCCTGGATGCACTCCAGGATGTTCCACACTCCGATCAGCGCGATGAGAAAGTTCCCCTCCCCCCAGAAAAGGCCGGCGACCACCAGCGCCGGCGACAGCACGAACGAGAGCGCCGTGGCCTGCATGACGCTCCGCCGGTAGTTCCCCCGCGCCCAGAGGGCGCACTGCACGAGGCGACCACTGTCCATCGGGTAGGCCGGGAACAGGTTGAACACCAGCAACACCAGGTTGGTCTTGAACAGGTAATCCGGAATCACGTAGACCAGCGGCCACTCGCCGCCGTTGGCGGCGGCGGCGGCGCGCAGGTCCTCCAGCAAGGCCGGCGAGTCCTGGACGAAACTGGTGAGGGAGTAGATGTCGAACAGGTGGGGAGTGAACGCCCCGGCCCAGAGGAAGAACAGGGGCGCCGAGATCGCCGCCAGCAGCACGTTCACCAGCGGCCCCCAGACCACCGTCACGAACTCCGCCCAGGGGCGGTGCGGCGTCCGCGCCGTGAACGCCAGGCCCCCCAGCGGCCAGAGCAGCACCTCCTCGGCCACTCCCCCCTGCTGGATCGCGGCGAACGCATGGCCGAACTCGTGCAGCAGCACGATCCCGGCCAGACCGAGGCAGACCGCGAGTTCGATCTGGAACGCGCGCGAGGGGTGATCCTCGCCCAGCGCGCCCAGCAGCCGGAACGCCACCCAGACCAGCAGCACCACGTGCACCCGGATGGGAATGCCGAACAACCGACCGACGCCCACCGACCAGCGGCTCATCGCGATTCGCCATCGCCCCGATGACAACGCCCCCTTCCCAAGGATACCACGGGCGCATGTCCGGTATTGTCATGTTCGCGCGAAGAGAGCAACATTCGGACAGGCGCCGGGGGACAACGGAAACGCGGCACTTTTCTTGTTTTCTGCGCCCGTCAAAAAAGTATCATCAGGAAGCGATGGCGACTGCGAAAAGACGTTGTCCGGTTCGTGGAGTCTGGCGCCGGCGTGCTGAGATCGGGTTTGCCGGTCTGCTCGTCTTGCTTTTTGCCGGTCCCGCGTACGCGACCATCTTTGTGTTTCTTGACGATCCGTTTGACGATCGCCAGGCGATTCTCAGCGTCCGTGGAGACCCGCGGATCGCATCGTACACGCGAGAAGTCGAGGCCCTCCGCGAGCGGTTGCTCAAATGGAAAGAACGTGACTTCCACGCGATCTTTGGCGAACCCGTTAAGCCGCCGCGGCCGGAAACGCATGCGATGCTGTGCACCGAACCGCGCGGTATTGGCTTGTCCGGTATACGGTATATGGACGAGAAGAAAAACAAGGACCACGTCGACGCCTACACCGTTCCCGGATGTGGTCGCATCGATGTGTACTTCCAAATCGACGGGGTCACTCCCGCTCACGCGCATTTCTACCTCACTCCAGACGGCGATTTCCCGAAACTCGACCGCCAAGAGGCTCTGGAGCAACGACTGGACTGGGAGCGTCCGAGGTTCCAGAATCTCGTGAAGTTCGTCAACCATCGCTGGCGCGAAGTCGTGGTCTGGGAAGTCGACGAACCCCGTCAACGAGCGCAATTCCAAGACGTCGAGTCAGGCGACTTCATTCTCAAGGCGCACGCGATGATGGTGTGGGGAGCAAGTCACGGCTACCGGCTGCGGAACACCGCGGCTGGCTCAGGCGGTCTCCCTCACTGGGCCTGGTACGATGGGGAGCGTATGGTCGCCGAGGCGCTCTGTGAGTTCACGAATAGAAGAAGCGATTGGATTCCATCGCGGTTCGTATTTTACCGCGAGAACGGGACGCCTGCGCGTGAGTACCGCGGCAGGTGGAACTGCTCTTGCTCAGCCTGGTGGCGCCGAGAGGATGGCGAAGTCGTCCGCTCCGAGTCGGGACCCGTACAATTCGGCGTGTGGCGTCCGACGTCTTGGTCTTGGCGGACGCCGGCGCCTGGGCGTTTCCGGGTCGAGGAGGACACGAATGGCGACGGCGTTCCTGACGCGCTTGCCGAACCGGCCGGAGACTTCGCCGACGCTGTTCGCCAGCCGCTTCCGGTTGAGAAATCGTGGGCCATCCACCCCAAGTTGATTCCTGATGAAGGTCGAGTTCCCGAGCAGGAAGCGAGGGCCTTGCCGATTCGGAAGATTCCCGAATAGCAACGGGAAGGCGCCGCAGGCCCCACGATGGGTACCCGCCAGCTAACCCCCGCGATGGGCGCTTCGCGCGCGAATGGTTCGCGGCGAACACCGAGTTGGCCGACCGTCGCTTCGCCGCTTCGCCCCCGCCTTGCGGCTGGTGGGCGCGGCCGTTATACTCCGCCGGTGGGAGGCTGAAGTTGTATCCAATCCCGGACATGGGGCTTTGATGTAACTCCCGCCTTCCCGTGTGGCGCCGGTCCGTCGTCGAGCGCGCGCGTGGGCGCGGCTGACGCTGGGCCGAATCGCGCCGACCTCCTGTCCGGGAAGGCGGCATGACCTCCATTTCCGACGAGCTGCTCGAGGAGTTCGAGCGCAAGGTGGGCCACCGGTTCACCGACCGGACGCTGGCGCGAACGGCGCTCACCCATTCCTCGGCCAAGGGGCAGCTGGGGGTGTCGAACGAGCGCCTGGAGTTCCTGGGCGACGCCATCCTGGGCATGGTGATCACCACGCACCTGTTCCACAAGTTGCCGGGGCAGGACGAGGGGCGGCTCACGCGGGTGAAGAGCGTGGTGGTCTCCTCCGACACGCTGGCCGTGGTGGCGCGCGACATGGCGTTGCATCGCTTCCTGATCACCGGCAAGGGGGTGGCGACGCGGCGGCAGATTCCCAAGTCGATCCTGGCCAACACGTTCGAGGCCGTCGTGGCCGCGCTTTACCTGGACGCCGACTTTGACGCGGCCCGGGACTTCGTGCTCGAACGGCTCGCCCCCCACGTGGAGCAGGTGATCCGCAACCAGCACGAGCGCAACTACAAGTCGCTTCTGCAACAGTACATCCAGAAACGGTACCTGGTCACGCCCACCTACCGCGTGGTGAGCGAGCGCGGCCCCGACCACGGCAAGTCATTCGAGATCGTCGCCCACGTCGGCGACCAGGAGTACCCCGCCGGCTGGGGCCATTCCAAGAAGCAGGCCGAGCAGAAGGCCGCCGAAGAGGCCCTGCGCCGCATCATCGGCGACGAACTTCTCGGCACGGAGCCGGACGAAGAGATCCTGCGCGCCGCCATGGCCCGGCCAAGCGGAACCGGGGAACCCAAGGCTGAAGGCTGATGGCCCTCGACTTCTTCGGCGCCGATGGCCCCATCGCCCGCGCGCTGGCTGGCTTCGAGGCGCGCCCCCAGCAGCAAGAGATGGCCACCGCCGTGCACGAGGCGCTGCGGGGCGGCCACCACCTGGCGGTGGAGGCTGGCACCGGGGTTGGGAAGTCGTTCGCCTACCTCGTGCCGGCCATTGAGCTCGCCCTGGACGCCAAGACGCCGGTGGTGGTCTCCACCCACACCATCTCGCTCCAGGATCAACTGGTCTCCAAAGACATCCCCTTCCTGAAAACCGTGCTCCCGCGCGAGTTCACCGCCGTGCTGGTGAAGGGGCGCAGCAACTACCTCTGCCGCCGGCGCCTGGACCAGGCCCAGGAGGGCGCGCGGGAGTTGTTCATGCCGGATCGCCGCGCCGAACTGGCGCGCGTGCTGGCCTGGTCGGCCGCGACCATCGACGGCACCCGCCAGGACCTGACGCCGCTGCCCGCGCCGGAGGTCTGGCAGGAGGTGCAGGCGGAGACCAACAACTGCCTCGGTCCGAGGTGCCGGTATTACGCCAAGGAGTGTTTCTTCCAGAACGCCCGGCGGCGGCGGAACACGGCCGACCTCCTGGTGGTGAACCACGCGCTGCTCTTCGCCGACCTGGCTCTGAAACAGGCCGATTACGGCCTGCTGCCGAAGTACGAGCACCTGGTGGTGGACGAGGCCCACACCATGGAGCAGGTGGCGGGCGACCACCTTGGCATCCGGCTGTCGGAGGCGATGGTGAAGCACTTGCTTTCGCGGCTCGCCGGCCGGCAGGGCACGGGAGGCGTGCTGCGCCGGTTCAACGACGCGGCCTCGCTGCCGGTCGCGGCCGAGGCGCGGGAGGCGTGCGACATCCTCTTTGACCGGGTGGAGCGCTGGACGCTGGCGCGGCCGAAAGGCGACAACCTGCGCGTGCGGGAGAGCGACTTCGTTGAGGACCCGCTGTCGGGCGCGCTGCGGGCGTTGTGCGCCTCCATGAAGGAACACTGCGAGGCGTTGCCCACGCAGGAGGCGCGCGTGGAGTACCGCGCCCAGGCCGATCGCGCCGCCGCGCTGGCCGACGAGACCGAGGCCTTCGTGTCGCACGCCGCCGCCGACCAGGTCTACTGGATCGAGACTTCGGGCGCCGGCGCGCGGCGCAACCTGGAACTGCGCGCCGCGCCCATTGACCTCGCCGAACACCTCCGGCGGCTGCTCTTCGACCGCATGAAAAGCGTCATCTGCACCTCCGCCACGCTGGCCGCGGGGCCGGCCGCGCGCGGGGCGGGCGGGTTCGCCCATTTCCTCCGGCGCACCGGGCTGCAAGAAGCGCGCACGGCGCTGCTCGGTTCCCCCTTCGACTACCAGCGGCGCGTGACGGTGCACGTGGCGCGGCGCATGCCGGAGCCGAACGACGCCGGCTATGAAGACATTCTGGCGGAAAGGGTGTCGCATTACGTGCGCCTCACCCGCGGCCGGGCGTTCGTGCTCTTCACTTCCTACCGGGTCATGCGGGCGCTGGCCGAGCGCCTGCGGAACCCGCTGCTCGCCGAGGGCATCACGCTGCTGGTGCAGGGCGAGGGCGTCGCCTCCCAGCACCTGCTGGAGACGTTCAAGCGGGAGCCAGCCTGCGCGCTGTTCGGGACGGACACCTTCTGGCAAGGGGTGGACGTGCCCGGCGAGGCCCTTTCCAACGTGATCATCACCAAGTTGCCGTTCCCTTCGCCCGGCCACCCGTTGACCGAGGCGCGCATGGAGCGGATCGAAGCCGCGGGCGGCGACTCGTTCCGCGACTACTCCATCCCGGAGGCGGTGATGAAGTTCCGGCAGGGGTTCGGCCGGCTCATCCGGCGGGCGACCGACACCGGGATCGTGGCCATTCTCGACGGGCGGGTGGCGACCAGGTCGTACGGGCGCATCTTCCTGGCCTCCATCCCCAAGTGCCCGGTGGTGGAGGAGTGAGCGCGCGCGGCGATCAGAAATAGTCCAGGGCGGCCTCAAGGTCGGGCGCGAAGTTGAGGATCCGCGCCAAGCCGAGCAACTCAAAGATCTCGCGCACCTTGGAGGTGGTTTCCAGCAGCACGAGATCGCCATCCGCCTCCTGCGTGGTGTTGACGGCGCCGACGAAGACCCCGACGCCGGCGGAGGAAATGTACTCCACGTACCGCATGCGAACGATCACGCGGTAGTAGTCGCGGTCGAACCAGCGGTTGAGTTCGTCCTCCAGGCGGTCGTAGGTGTGGGAATCGAGCGAGCCTTCGAGATCGAGGAAGACGATGTTCCCCTCGATCACCCGGGACGCGATCTTCAGGTCTGAAGCCATCTGAACGGCTCGTGGGGTAGACGGCGGGCTGCGGAGTCTCCGGACACTGAACAGCGCGATTCTACCCCACGCTTCCCGGAACTTTCAACACCGGCGACGGATCCGATCCCCGCCCACGCCCGCAGGCCGAGGACCGCGGACGGCGGGCGGGCGGGTCAGAAGAAAAGATCGATCAGTTTCGCGGCTGGGCCGAGCGCCGGGGAAATGCGCGTGAGGCTCGTCTTCAGCAGGAAGGCGCTCCGCGCCACTTCGTCGGCCGCGTCGCGCGCCGACAACCCGCCGAACGCCAGCAGCCCGGCTGCGGCGTTGCGGGTGAAGGAGTCGCCTACCAGCGAAGTTCCCAGCCCGCCGGAATAGTCGCCAATGACGGCGGCCTGGGTCTGTACCTTGCCCAGCGCCGAGGCGATCGTCTGGATCGCCCCCTCCGGGTTCTCCGCGATGGAGTTCTTGCCCCCGCCGCGCAGGCTCTCCAACCCCAGCGCCTCCGGCGTGGCGTTGAGGCTGTTCACCAGACCCCGCAGCCGGGCGTCGCGCGAAAGGATGGGGTTCTGCCGCGGGCTGGTGGCCGCCGGCTCGTCGCCCACCACGGTGAAGCGATAGAGGCCGGGCACGGCCGCGTCGGAAACGGTGACAGCCCCCACGAACTTCTCGCCGTTCAACAGAACCCGGTCGGGGCCGTCGGTCTGCTGTTGAATGCCGTCGAACAGCGCCACCAGGTTCTGGCCGCGCGCCGTTGATGCCGTGAACGGTTGCCCCGCCACGTTGGTGAAAGCGCCCGCCAGCGTCTCCAGCCGCGCGGACTGCGCGCCACCGGCCACGACGCTCTCGATCACGGCTGTGCCGCCCTCCACCACCGCGCGCACGCCGGTTTCAGCGGTGTGGACGTTGATCCGCGCCGCCACCTCCCCCACCAGCGCGCCGGCGGGGATGTCGATGGGCGCCGCGCCGGTCGCGCCGGTGACGCGAATGGTGGCGCCCGCCGCCTGGTCGCCGAAGGAGTCGGCGGAGCGGGCGCGCTCGGCGGTCTGGCGCACCTCCAGCGCGTAGCGGCCCACGTCGCCGCTGAAGGTGGCGCTTTCCACCGTTACCTCGGCGAGCAGCGGGTCTTTCGAGCCGATCTGCAACGGCCGGGGCGACCCCAATAGCGGCGTGCCCAGCGCCGTGGCCCCCGTCACGGCCTGGTTGATGCGGGCCAGCGCCTGCTCCACGAGGTTGTTCACGGCCAGTTTCTGGGCGTCGGAGAGCGGGCCTCCCAGGCGGGCGGCGGAAATGGCCAGGTCTTGCAGGTTCACCAGTTCATCCGTCACCGTGTTCAGCCCCTGGGCCGCCAGGTTAAGGATGTTGGTGGCCATGCTCCCGCCCGGCGTGAGTTGGTTCAGCGCGCCGTTGGAGATGTTCACCAGTTCGGTCACCGCCAGCCCGGAGGGGTCGCCGCGGGCGGCGTTGAACATCTGTAAGACGTTGAACTGCCCGGCGAGATCGCTCTGCCGGGACGCGCCGTTCTTCCGCACGAAGTTGTGCAGGATATCGACAGCCGCCGCGCTGACGTTGAAACCCACCGGGTTGACCATATCGCCCCTCCTCCACCCCGGCGCGCCGGGGCCACGGAGGCGAACCGCCTCCGCCACTGTCACTCTTCCTTTAACAAATACTATCGTCCCTTTCCGGCCGCCGCCGCACGTGAATTTACTCACCCCATGACCCCATGCCCAGGGTGGGCAAGGGACGAGGGGCGGGGGGCAGGGACGAGGGGCGC
>JACQVU010000138.1 GCA_016209585.1 Planctomycetota bacterium | reverse complement strand
GCGCATCGAAGAGACGGCGCGGCTGGCCGACGACGACCTCGTGGAGGGGCAGCGTTCGCTGATCCTGGACCCGTTTGATCCCCAGGTCATCGCCGCGGCCCACCGGCGCGGGATCCACCCCTCGGTGGTCGAAGCCGCGCAGAAGTCGCCGGTCTACAAGTTCGTCAAGACCTGGAAGATCGCCCTCGCCCCGCACCTCGAATGGCGCACCCTGCCGATGTTGTTCTACGTGCCGCCGCTGTTGCCGGTGATGTCCCATCGCGACGGCGGCGCGACGGCGACGGACTCCGACGCGCTGTTCCATGAGATTGAGGAAGCCCGCGCCCCGCTGGCCTACCTGGCCAGCCTGCTGGGGGCAGGCAACGTGGGGAAGGTGGCCTACGCCCTGCGCAAGCAAATGGCCGTGCGCCAGCATCGCCGCGCCGTGACCGTGGGCGACGTGGACCGCGAGGTGGCCGCCCGCATGCTGCGCGAGGCCGACACCACGCCCGAGGAAGCCGACGAGATCTACCGCCTGACGGCGCTCTGCACGTTCGAAGATCGGTTCGTCATTCCGCCGGCGCACCGCGAAGAGGCCATCGAGATGATGAACGACCCGCTGGAACACAAACAGTCCGTCGGCTTCGGGTTCCTCAGCGGCCCGAGGCGCGGGCTGTAACGCCCCCCCGCCATGTCCTCCCGCGAATCTCTTTACGACGCTCTCGCCGGCGCGCTCCACTACCCGGGCGCGGACCTCCCCGCCCGGCTGGATCGCGGCCGCGCGGCGGTGGCGCGGGGCTTCCCGGAGGCGAGCAAATTGTTCGACGCCTTCGCCCGGGCGCTCTCCCGGGCGACGCCCGAGGCGGCCGAAGAGACCTACACCCGCGCCTTCGATCTCAATCCGCTCTGCGCCCTGGAGGTCGGCTGGCACCTCTACGGCGAGGACTACGCCCGCGGAGCCTTCCTCGTTTCCATGCGCGGCCTGCTCCGCCGGCACGGGGTCGAGGAGTCGGGCGAACTGCCCGACCACCTGACGCTCCTGCTCCCGCTGCTCGGGCGGCTCGCGGGAGAAGAGGCCGACACCTTCGCCGAGCGCCACCTTCTGCCGGCGCTGCGGAAGATGATCGAGGGCGTGGTGGGCCACGACAGTCCGTACGAAGACCTCCTGAAAGCCATCTACCTGGTGGTGCAGGGAACCCACCGCGCCGCGGCGCCCGCTTCTCTCACCGCCGGCCCCCAGCCCCCCGCCCCCAAGCCATGCTGACTCCCGAGGCGCTTCACTACCTCGACCAGTTCCTTTTCGCGGCGCTGCCCTACCTGGCGTTCGCGGTCTTCTTCATTTTCACGATTCAGCGGTATCGGGCGCAGTCGTTCACCTATTCGAGCCTTTCGTCGCAGTTCCTCGAGAACCGGCACCACTTCTGGGGCATGGTGCCGTTCCACTACGGCATCCTGGTCGTGCTCGCGGGGCACCTGGTGGCCTTCCTGGTGCCGCGCTGGGTGCTCTCGTGGAACGGCGTGCCGCTGCGACTCTACATCCTGGAGGTCTCGGCGCTGGCGTTCGGGTTGCTCACGGTGGTCGGTCTCGCGCTGGCGCTGGCGCGCCGGATCGCCAACCGCAAGTTGCGCCGGGTGACGAGCGTGCCGGACTGGATCCTGTACGCGATGTTGCTCTGCCAGGTGGTCAGCGGCGTGGGCGTGGCGCTCTTCCACCCCTGGGGGTCCAGTTGGTTCGCCGCCGCCGCGACGCCCTATCTCTGGTCGCTGCTCTCGTTCCACCCCGACATCTCCGCCGTGCAGAACCTCCCCTGGCTGGTGAAGGTCCACGTCGTCAGCGCCTTCCTCCTCATCGCGTTCTTCCCGTTCACGCGGCTGGTGCACGTTCTGGTGGTTCCCAACATGTACCTGTGGCGCAAGCCGCAGGTGGTGCGGTGGCACCGCTGAGCCCGAGGGTCCCATGGCTGTCACCGCGGTCCTCCATCCCGAACTGCGATTCGACACCGGTCGCTCGTGGAAGAACCTCGCCCTGAACACGCTGGCGTTCACGGTCTGTTTCGCGGCCTGGATGCTCAACGGCGTGCTGATCACCTTCCTGGTTGACAACGGGGTCTACAAGTTCACACCCGTGGAGATGTCGTGGCTCATGGGCATTCCGGTGCTGACCGGCTCCATCTTCCGGCTGCCGCTGGGGGTGATGACGGACAAGTATGGCGGCCGGGTGGTCTTCGGCGGGCTGCTGCTGCTGTCGGCCGTGCCCATGTACCTCACGGGGTATTGCGACGGGTTCTGGCAGTTCTGCCTGGCGAGCCTGGGATTCGGGTTCACGGGTTGCGGATTCGCCGTGGGGATCGCCTTTTCGTCGGTCTGGTTCTCGAAACGCCGGCAGGGCACCGCGCTCGGGATTTTCGGCGCCGGGAACGCCGGGGCGGCCGCCACCAGCATGGGAGCGCCGGTGCTTTTGAACTACCTCACGGCGAACGGCGAGCAGCTGGAGGGGTGGCGCGACCTGCCCAAGATCTACGCCGCCGTGCTGGTGGCGATGGGCCTCGCCTTCCTGGCGCTGGCCGACTTTCGCATTCCGCCCGGCAGCGCGCACAAGAGCCTGCGGGATCGTCTGGCGCCGCTCAAGTACGTGCGGGTCTGGCGGTTCGGGTTCTACTACTTTTTCGTGTTCGGCGGCTTCGTGGCGCTGGCCCAGTGGCTTATTCCCTACTACGTCAACGCCTATGCGATGAGCGTCGCCACCGCCGGGCTGCTGGCCGCGGTGAACTCGCTGCCCTCGGGGGTCATTCGCGCTTTCGGGGGGTGGATGTCGGACCGCCTGGGCGCGCGCACGGTGATGTACTGGGTTTTCGGCCTCTCCATCATCTGCTGCGCGCTGATGATCGTCCCGCAGATGGACGTGCAAGCGCCGGGCAGCGGCGTGATGGCGCGCGGCGCGGGGAAAGTGGTGAAGGTGACCGACCAGACCATCGTCGTCGCCGGAAAGGCTGGGGAAGCCGCCTATCCCATCAAAAGCGCCGCCAGCCGCGAAGTGGCCACGCCAGAGGAGCGGGCGTCAGGCGTGATGGTGCTGCCGCGGTCAGCGTCGTGGCAGGAGCCGGTGGTGAAGGAGGGCGACGCGGTGGCCAAGAAACAACTGCTGGCCCGCGGCGTCACGCGCATCTTCTTCCAGGCCAACGTCTGGGTCTTCACGGGGCTGAGCCTCCTTCTGGGCGCCGTGATGGGCATCGGGAAGGCGGCGGTTTACAAGCACATCCCCGACTATTTCCCGAACGACGTGGGCGTGGTGGGCGGGATCGTGGGCGTCATCGGCGGCCTGGGGGGCTTCGTCTGCCCCATCATCTTCGGCTACCTCCTTTCGGAGACCGGCCTGTGGACCTCTTGCTGGATGTTCTTCCTGGGGATCGTGATCACCTGCCTTTTGTGGATGCACCTCGTCGTCCGGCGCCTCACGCGGCAGGCCGCGCCGGCGGTGATGCGCGAGATCGAGGACGAGGTTCTGGTCACCGTCGGCGCCGCGCGGGGGGAATGAGATGCTCGCCACCGATTCCGCGCCCGTTTCCGGCGGCCAGCCGCCGGTAGAGAAGCCGGCGCCCTCCGGAGGCGCGTGGCTGTCGCGCTGGGAGCCGAACGACGAGGGCTTCTGGAAGACCACCGGCAGCCGGGTGGCGTGGCGTACGCTCGTGGTCACGACCGTTAGCCTCGTGCTCTCGTTCGCGTCGTGGTTCGTGATGAGCGCCGTGGTGGTGCGATTACCCGGAATCGGGTTCAAGTTCGCGCCGATGGAATTGTTCTGGCTCACCGCCATGCCGGGGCTGGCTGGGGGCACGCTTCGCATCATCAACATGTTTCTCGTGCCCATTTTCGGCACGCGGTCGGTGATCACGTGGGCCAACTTCCTGAAACTGCTCCCCTGCATCGGCATCGGCTTGGCCATTTTGAATCCGGAGACGCCCTTCTGGCTCTTCCTGGTGCTGGCGTTCAGCGCGGGGCTGGGCGGGGGCGATTTCTCGTCGTTCATGCCCAGCACGTCGCTTTTTTTCCCCAAGCGATTGCAGGGCACGGCGCTGGGCATTCAGGCGGGCATCGGCAACTTCGGCGTCAGCCTCGTGCAGTTCGTGGCGCCGCTCATCATCGGCACGGCGGCGTTCAGCGCGGTGTTCGGGGGGGCTCAGACCTTCACGCCCAAAGCCGGCGCGCCGAAAGAGATCTGGTTGCAGAACAGCGCGTTCATCTGGGCGCCGTTCCTGGTGATCTGCGGCGTGCTGTCGTTCGCGATGCTGAAGAGCCTTCCGGTGAAGGCGTCTGTCCGAGAGCAACTGGACATCTTCGGCAACAAGCACACCTGGTTCTGCACCATTACCTACGTGATGACGTTTGGTTCGTTCTCGGGTTTCTCGGCCACCTTCCCGCTCATGATCAAGGAAGTGTACGGGAAGTTCCCCAACGCGCCGGACCCCCTGGTGTACGCCTTTTGGGGGCCACTCATCGGTTCGCTGGTGCGCGTGTTGTTCGGGTTCGTGGCCGACAAGACGGGTGGCGGCATTCTCACGCACGTCACGGGCATCGGGTTGATCGCCTGCTGCGCCACGATGGCGTTCGCCGGCTTCCTCACGCCCGAGTCGCTCGACACCTTCCCCTGGTTTGTCGGCCTCATGCTGCTCACCTTCTTCTTCACGGGCGTGGGCAATGCCGCCACGTTCCGGCAGTACCCCATCATCTTTTCGCACTCCGCGCGCCAGGGCGCGGGCGTCCTCGGCTGGACCGCCGCCGTCGCCGCGTACGGCCCGTTCCTCTTCTCCGTGCTCATCGGGTGGGCGATCTCGGCCTCCGGTTCGCCCGCGCCGTTCTTCATGGGCGCCGTCGCCTTCTACGTCGTCGGCACGGTCCTCAACTGGTGGTACTACACCCGCAAGGGATGTGAGAAGCCGTGCTGAAGAGGGACTGAGGGCAGGGGAAGGAATGGCTTCGCCTGACAACTGATAACTGACAACTGACAACTCCGACTGTTCCCTGTCCCCTGACCCCCCGCCCCCGACCCGCCATGTCTTCCCGCGTCGTGACCGTCTTCCTCCTCACGGGCCTGTTGCTGGCCACCGTTTCCCTGTTGGGGGCGCGGGCGGAGGTTCACCTGCCGGGGAACCACCAAGGGTATGAGCCGGTGCAGCCCATCGCGTACTCGCACCGGTTGCACGCGGGGGAACTGGGCATCAACTGCCTCTACTGCCACTCCGGGGCGGAGAAGAGCCGCCAAGCGGGGATTCCCGCGGCGAACGTCTGCATGAACTGCCACCGCCAGGTCACGGCGCCGTTCGACCAGGTGCGCGCGGAGGAGAAGGAGGCCGCGGCCGACAAGCGCAAGCCGCGCCTCATCGTCTCGGCCGAACTCCGCAAGTTGTATGACTCATTCGGCCTGGACGAGAACCTGAAGGAAGACCCCGCCCGGCCGAAACGGCCCCTCGAATGGGTGCGTGTCCACCAGTTGCCCGACTTCGTCGCCTTCGACCACCGGCCCCACGTGGCCGCCGGCGTCACCTGCCAGACCTGTCACGGCCCCAGTGAGACGATGGAGCGCGTCCGCCAGGTGGAAGACCTCTCGATGGGCTGGTGCGTCAACTGTCACCGCGCCGCGACGGAGAAGGGCGTCGGCGGCAAGCCCGCGCAAGCGACCACCGATTGCGCGGCGTGTCATTACTAGGGGCGAGGGGCGAGGAACGCGGGACGGGGGGGCGCGGGGCATGGGACTGATGGGACGTATGAGACACATGGGTCGTATGGGCGCGGCCCATCCCATCGGTCCCATTCGTCCCATACGTCCCACGCGTCCCGTCAGGCGCCGTAAAGTGAGCCATGCCTGAGTTCGCTCACAAGAACTACTGGAAGTCGCCCGAAGAGCGGGACCGCTCGCCCGTTTTCCTGGCGTCGATCCAGGCGGAGAATCCCGACCCCGCGCCCGATCTCCAGCCCGCGGCCGGGTCTCGCGGCCCAGCCTTCGAGCGTCGCGACTTCCTGAAACTCGCGGGCTTCGCCATCGGCGCCGGCGCGCTGGCCGGGTGCGCGCGCGCGCCGGAACGGAAGGCCCGGCCCTACCTGGTGAAACCGGAAGAGGTGACGCCGGGCAAAGCCTGCTGGTACGCCACGGTCTGCGGGGGGTGCGCGGCCGGGTGTGGGGCGCTGGCGAAGAACCGCGAGGGGCGGCCGATCAAGTTGGAGGGCAACCCGGACCATCCGCTCTCACGCGGCGGCCTCTGCCCCACCGGGCAGGCCAGCGTGTTGGGCCTCTACGACTCCCGGCGGCTGGCTGCGCCGCTGCTGGGCGGCCGCAGGTCTTCGTGGGCGCGGGTGGACGAGGCCGTCCGCGCCGCTCTGGCTGAGGTCCGCCACGCCCGTGGCGGCGTGCGGCTGCTTTCAGAGACCACGACCAGCCCCACCGAACAGGCGGGGATCGCCGCTTTCCTGGCCGGATTCACGGACAGCCGCCACGTGATCCACGACCCGATTTCAGCCTCGGCGCTGCTGAAGGCGCACGCGGAGTGTTTCGGCCGGCGGGTGTTGCCGCGCCTGCGGTTCGAGCATGCGCGGGTCATCGTCAGCCTCGACGCCGACTTCCTCGGCCCGTGGATTTCACCGGTCGAACACGCCGCCGGCTACGCGCTGGCGCGCCGCCTGGACGGCCCGGAATCGCCCTTCTGCTGGCACGCGCAGTTCGAGGCGCGGCTCTCGCTCACCGGCAGCCGCGCCGACCGGCGCACGGCGGTGGCGCCGGGAAGCGCCGGGATCATCGCGGCGCACCTCGCCGCCGCCGTGGCCGAGGCGAAGCGCGCGCCCTGGCCGTTGGGCGCGCTGCCGGAAAGCCCCGCCCCCGCCCCCGCCGCCGTGGCCGAGGCGGCGCGGCGTCTCCTGGCCGTTCCCGGCGGCAAGGCGCTGGTCGTCTGTGGCGCCAACGATCTCCCCGCGCAGCGGCTGGTGGCGTTCACCAACCATCTGCTGGGCGCGTACGGGACGACGAACGAGGAGACGACCATCGATCTCGAACGGGTGTCGCGCCAGAAGGCGGGCGACGACGAGGCGATCTCCGGCCTGACCGCGGACCTCGAAGCGGGCCGCGTGGGGGCGCTGCTGGTGCGCGGCGTGAACCCCGTCTACGACCTGCCCGACGG
>JACQVU010000147.1 GCA_016209585.1 Planctomycetota bacterium | reverse complement strand
CTGCGCCTGCCGCGCGGCACGTTCACGCCGTACAGCCAGGGCGTCAAGGCGAACGTGGTCTTCTTCACGAAGGGCGCGCCGACCGAGCACGTGTGGATCTACGACGCGCGGAGCAACGTGCCGGGCATCACGAAGAAAGACCGGCCGCTGACGCCCGCGCACTTCGCCGAGTTCGACCGCTGCTACGGCGCCGACCCGAACGGCCGCGCCAAGCGCGACCCCAAGCACTCGAAGGACGACCGCTGGCGCCGCTTCCACATCAGCGAGGTCAAGGAGCGGGCCTTCAAGCTCGACGGCTTCAAGTGGCTGAAGGACGACACGCTCGAAGACGCCGATGAATTGCCGCCGCCGGAGGAACTGGCCGCCGACGCCATCGGCGACCTGGAGGGCGCGGTCGACGAACTCAACGCCGTGGTCTCCCTCCTGGAAAACGGCGGAGAAGGGGCGAGCGCATGAACGTCGCCGGGGAGCCCGTGAACGACTCGGCGAATTTGGTACACTGACCGTAGACTTGAATGGCGCGGAGTTTCGTGCCGCCATTCTGAAGGACGATTCGCCATGAAGGCCGGTTCGGCGACCACCTTGCTCGGTGTCGGCATCTACTCCGTTCCGGATGCCGCGCGTCTCACGCGCGTTCCCGCTCGGACGATCCGCCGCTGGATCGCCGGATACCGGTACAACTCGGTGGGGGAACGCCGGTATTCGTCGCCCCTCTGGAAAGGTCAGCACGGTCTCGCGGGGGAGGATCTCGCCGTCGGGTTTCTGGACCTGATGGAGATTCGTCTTGTTCACGCGTTCCGGGAGAAGGGCGTTCACTGGAAGACCATCCGGCGGGCGGGCGCGCGAGCGTCAGAGAGGTTCGAAACGGACCATCCGTTCTGCACGCAACGTGTTCTCACGGACGGCCGCGCCCTCTTCGTCGATGTCGCCGACCATGAGCACGAACCGCGACTGCTGGAACTCGCGCGAGACCAACTGGTCTTCCGCGACTTCATTCTCCCCTTTTTGAAGAACGTGCGTTTCCAAGACGGCCTTCCGACCGCCTGGTGGCCCTTGGGGGAAAAGCGCGAAGTCGTAATCGACCCTGCCCGCAGCCTCGGTAAGCCCATCGTGAAGGCGAGGGGGGTTCCGACCCGCGTGCTCGCGGACGCCTGCCGCGCCGAGGGGTCGGTGGAGAGGGTCGCCGCCTGGTTCGAGGTGGATGAACCCGCGGTGCGGGATGCGCTCGAATTCGAGAGTTCCCTTGCCGCATGAAGTTCTTTTTCGACAATTGCCTGCCGCCACGGGTGGTTGCCGCGTTGCGGGCCATGGACCCCGCGCACTCGTTCGACCATCTCAAAGACAAGTTCCCGGGAAGCACGCCCGACGTGACCTGGCTGAGTGCGCTGGCTGATGAAGGCGGGTGGACCATCGTGACTCTCGACCCTATGTATAAAGGCCCGCTGGAAAGAGAGGCGCTGCTTCGGGCGAAGCCGGTGATCTTCTTTCTCGCAAAAGGCTGGGGCCATTTGGCTCTATGGGAGCAGGCCAGCAAACTGTTTCACTGGTGGCCGAAATTGCTTGAAAGGGCTTCGAAGGCGCGGCCCGGCGATTCGTTCCACGTTCCTGTGAAGGGAGGCAAACTGGAGCAGTTCACGGTGAAGTGACATGTCCACGAAGGGATCAACCATCAGGGATGGGTGGGCGCGGCGCGCGCAGTCCTCGGGAACTACGGCGTGGCCACACGCCTTGGTGGCGGCGGCGGCAAGACTTCAGGGCGCGGTGAAGGATCTGAACGCGATCGTGGACCTCTTGGGGAACGGCAACAAGTCATGACGGCAACGAAGAAGCTGGTGGAATCACCTGCCATGAGCGATCAGCCCTCGGACACAGATCTGCCGTTGGGATGGGCGCCCGCAACAATCGAGCACGTTGCCGAGCCGCTGGTGTCGGGCTTCGCGAGCGGGAAGAAGGACGTCGCCGGTGGTCTCAGGCATCTTCGCATGAACAACGTGTCGAGTGACTGCGCCCTCGACCTGTCCCTGATTCGGACGGTGCCACAGGATCTGCGTCGCGAAAAGTATCTGCTGCAGCCCGGAGACGTTTTGTGCTGCACGACGAACAGCGGCGCGCTCGTCGGAAAGGTCTGCTTCTTCGACCAGCACGGTGATTGGGCTTTCTCGAACCATCTCACGCGGGTTCGCCCGCGCCGGGAGGTGATCGACCCCCGATGGCTGTACTACGCGCTGCGTCGGCTCTGGCAGATGGGCGCGTACGAGGAGCTGACGAGGAATTGGGTCAACCAATCGACATTGCCGAAGGATGATCTCGCCCAGTGTGATGTTCCTCTCCCTCCCCTCGCCGAGCAAAAGCGCATCGTGGCGAAGCTGGAGGCGCTGCTGGCGCGCGTCAACGCCGCCCGCGACCGCATCGCCCGCGTCCCCGCGATCCTCAAGCGCTTCCGCCGGTCCGTCCTCGCTGCCGCGTGCTCGGGGCGATTGACCGAGGATTGGCGGGGGGAGCGAGGTCTGGAAGACAGCTGGCCATTGATCCAGCTCGGCGATGGGGCTCAGGACTTCTCATACGGCTCCGCGTCGAAGTCATCGAAGTCCGGCAACGTCCCCGTCATTCGAATGGGAAATATCCAGGATGGGAGCCTCGATTGGAGTGATCTGGTCTACACGTCCGACCGACATGAAATCACAAAGTACCGGCTCGCGGCGGGAGACGTACTCTTCAACAGGACCAACAGCCCGGAGCTGGTCGGGAAAACAGCCGTGTATGGGGGAGAACGTGACGCCATCTACGCCGGATATCTAATCCGGGTCCGCTGCGCCGATCGACTCTTGCCCGATTACCTGAGCTACTGCTTGAACAGCCCGGCCGGCCGAGACTATTGCCAGCAAGTGAAGACGGACGGGGTGAGTCAGTCGAACATCAACGCGAGGAAGTTGGCGGCATTTGAATTCGGGCTGCCCACGGTCGCCGAGCAGCACGAAATCGTCCGGCGGGTCGAAGCCCTCTTCAAGCTGGCCGACGCGATCGAGGCGCGCGTCGCCGCCGCCACCGCCCGCGCCGACCGCCTCACGCAGTCCATCCTGGCGAAGGCATTCCGCGGCGAGTTGGTTCCCACTGAAGCCGAGATCGCCCGCCGCGAAGACCGCGACTACGAGCCGGCGTCCGTGCTTCTCGAACGCATCAGCGCTACAAGTCGCCACACAATTATGCGAGCCGGACGCGGGCGCGGGCGCGGGCGCGAGAAATGACCGCGTCGAAGCCACTTCGCCGCCGCTCTCACCCGGCGACGGCCGCAGCGGCGGGGGGAGCCAAGGGGCGGTACAAGGTGTCGCGCCGGCGGGGGGTCTTGCCGGCGTCGGCGATGAGGGCGCGAAGGAAACTCTCAGTAACGCCCTCCGGTGTCACCGCGCCGGCCATGTGGGTGATCTTCTCCTCCACCACCGTGCCGTCGATGTCGTCGGCGCCGAAGGTGAGGGCGATCTGCGCCGTCTCCAGGCCGGTCATGATCCAGTAGGTTTTCACGTGGGGGACGTTGTCGGCCATCAGCCGGGCGACGGCGATCTCGCGCAGCGAGTGAATGGGGCGCGCCTTGGGCAACTTCCGCAGCGCCGTGTTCTCCGGGTGGAAGAGCAGCGGAATGAACGTGAGGAAGCCGCCGGAGCGGTCCTGCGCCTCGCGCCCGCGGATCAGGTGGGTCACCTTCTCCTCGGCCGTTTCGATGTGGCCGTAGAGCATGGTCATGTTGGTCTTCAGCCCCAAGCGGTGGGCGGCGGCGTGGATCTCGAACCAGCGGGGATACTTGATCTTGGTGCGGAAGATCTTGCGCTGGATGCGGTCGCTGAAGACCTCGGCCCCGCCGCCGGGCATGGAGCCGAGGCCGTGGGCGATGAGGTCGGCCAGGACGCGCTCCACGGGCCACCCGGTGAGCGAAGCGAAGTAGTCGATCTCCACCGCCGTGAAGCACTTCAGGTGCAGCGCCGGGAAGCGCTCTTTCAGCGCGGCGAGCATGGCGGGATAGAAGTCATACGGCAGGTCGGGGTGCAGGCCGCCGACCATGTGGAGTTCGTCGGCGCCCTGGCTCACGGCCTCGGCCGCGCGGGCCAGGATGTCGTCCATCGTGAACTCGTACGCGCCGGCCTCGCCGCGCTTCTTGCCGAAGGCGCAGAACATGCACTCGTCGGTGCAGAGGTTGGAGTAGTTGATGTGCCGGTTGACGTTGTAGGTGACCACGCCCCCGTGGCGGCGCTCGCAGGCGGCATTGGCCAACGCGCCCACGGCGGCGAGGTCCGCCGTCTTGTAGAGCAGAACCCCATCCTCGAACGAGAGCCGCTCGCCCCGCTCTACCTTGCGGCTGACGGCGGCCAGCGAATCGGCGGGGAGATCCATCGCGGGCGGGGCGGGCGGGGCGAGCCTCACCCCCCGATCTTGTTCATGGCGAACAAGCGATAGTCGGAGTGCTTTTCAGCCTTCTGGAAGACGGCTGCGGCGATGCGGCGGCGGATGTCGTCGTCGGACGTTTCCGGCGAGCGGAGGAGCGGTTTGAGGTCGAAGTACTCTTCAAGCAGGAGGCAGGACTTGAGATTGCCGTCGCTGGTGAGGCGCATGCGGTTACAACGGGCGCAGAACTTGTCGGAGACGGGCGAGATGAAGCCGATGCTGCCCTTGAAGCCGGGGGGGCGGAAATACTGGGCGGGGCCGGAACCTTCCGGCGAGCGGGGATCAGGGGCGGTTTCGGGGAACTCCGCCTGCAGGCGCGCGATGAGTTCGGCGATGGGCACCACCTTGTCGCGCTCGCCCCCCTGCCACTGGCCGTAGCCCATATACTCAATGAAGCGGACGTGCACCGGGTAGTCGCGCGCGAACCGGAAGAAGGCGGGGATCTCGTCGTCGTTCACGCCGCGCACGGGGACGCAGTTGATCTTCAACACCCGGACCTCGAACTCCAGCGCGCGCTCGATGCCGCGCCAGACGCGCGCGCAGTCGCCGCCGCGCGTGATGGCCGCGAAGCGATCCGGGCGGAAGGTGTCGAGGGAGACGTTGATATGCTCGACCCCGATCTCCTTGAGGAAGGGAATCCGCCCAGCCAGCAGGATGCCGTTGGTGGTGATCGAGACCTTGCGCACCCCGCGATGGCGCTTCAGGCGGAGGAGGAAGTCGTCGATACCGGGCCGCAGCAGTGGTTCGCCCCCGGTCACGCGGAAGTCGCGGAACCCCAGGCCGGTCACCACATCGACCACGCGAAGGATTTCGTCCCAGGAGAGGAGGCGGTCGCGCTCCCAGAAGTCGTCGCCCTCGCCGGGCATGCAGTAGAAACACTTGAGGTTGCACCGGTCGGTGACCGAGATGCGCAGATTGTCTATTTCGCGGCCGAACTGGTCGAGCATGGCCGTTGGCGCGGGCGGCGTACCGCGGGGTTGGGGGTCGGGTGTTGGGTGTTGGGTGTTGGGTGTTGGGTGTTGGGTGTTGGG
>JACQVU010000146.1 GCA_016209585.1 Planctomycetota bacterium | reverse complement strand
GATCTCGTCGCCCACGTTCAGCCCGTCCGTCACTTCCACCCGTTCCCCTTGGGTGAGGCCCAGCGTCACGCGCGTGAGCGCCGCCTTGCCGGCGCGCTCCTTCGAGGCCGCGGCGCCAGCCTTCTTTACGGAGTCGTCGCCGGCGCCGGACGCCGGCTCGAAGCGGTAGACGGCGTCGTGCTCGCTGTCCGCCACCAGCGCGCGGCGGGGGATGACGCGGCGGCCGGCGCGACGCTCAATCGCCAGTTCCACGTTGGCGAAGCGTCCCGGTGAAAGGTGGGAATCGGCCGCCGTGACCTTGACCGTGACGGCGAACGTGCCCGTGGCGCGGTCCACCACCGGCGCCACGATGGAAACGGCGCCCGGGGCGCGGGCCTTCTCGCCTCCCGGGCTGTCCGGGTCCCGGAGAATCCAGGCCGCGTCGCCCACGCGCACGCGCCCGAAGGCGCTTTCCGGCGCGTGCACCTCCGCCTCCAGGTGAGAAAGGTCCACCACGTGGAAGAGCCGCTGGTTGACGGCGACGTTATTGCCCACCTCCACGTAGCGCGCCGACACCGTGCCCTCGATGGGCGACGACACCGCCGTCCACAAAAGTTGCAGGTCCATGCTCTTCACGGTCAGATCGGCGCCGTCGTAGGCCCGTTGGGCGTCGTCCAGGTCGCGCTGGGGCAAGTTCCCCTGGGCGAAAAGTTCCTGCCGGCGATCCAACTCCCGCTTCGCGGAGTCGCGTTCCACCGTGGCGCGCCGCAGGTCCAGCGCCACCTTGGCCTCCTCCAGCTTGGCCAGCACCTGCTCCGCCCCCACGGCGTCGCCAACCTCGACCGCGACCCGCTCCACGATGCCGCCGGCCTTGGCCAGCACGTCGATCTCCCGCCGCGCCCGCAGCGTCGTGTAGAGCGTCAATACGGACGAAATGTCGCCCGTCTCCACCAGCGCCACCTTCACCGGAATGGGCGCGCCGGCACGCGCCTCCCCCGGCGCTCCGCCCCCGCCGCGCCCGCCGCCGCGGGTGTTGGGCCGGAAGGCGCCGGCCATGCCGCCACGCCCGCCGCCTCCCCGCATGAAGCCGTCCCCGCCGTCGTCGTCCGCTCCGGAGCGCGCCCAGATGGTCACCAGCACGCCGCCGGCAATCAGCAGCAGCAGCGAGAACCAGAACCAGAAGGGCGACGTGACGAACCGCGTCAAACGCCCCACGCGGCGCTGGGCGACCTCAGCCACTGGGAGCATCGTTTCCGCGTGCATCCCGCCCTCCTCACCTGCCGGCGGACCACAACCGGCCCCGCCTCGCCGCGGAAGGGCCTCCCTGCTCGTCCGTCTCTCTCTTTCCCGGCGCGCTGCTGGCGGATCGCCAAGGTCGGAGACGGGTGAGACCGGGCACTCGCTTCGCCGTTGGAGAGGGGAAGTCTATCCCCGCCACGCCGCAAGAATCAAGAGCGCGCGGTCCACCGACACCGCCCGCGCGTCTTGACGGCCACGGCGAGCGTGAATAGGGTGGGTTGATAAGCGGCGCGTCATCTGTCCCGCGACTCCTGTCCCCCCAATCCCCAACCCCCACATGGGCCTGGTTCACTGGTTGAAACGGCGGCTGCGGAGGTTCTACGACTGGTTGACCTCCGGCGGTTCGGTGTTCAACACGTGGAAGGACTCCACGGAGTTTCTCTGCGACCGCTGCCGCCTCAACCACCCGAACATCTGCCGCCGGCCGGAGCGGCCGAACGCGATGCGATGCCCGGAATTCGAACCCCGGTGACCAGCCGGACGGCGGAGCGGCCCCGCGGCCGCCGGCCCGACGCGACGACGCGGCCCCGCCGGATCGCGCTGGCACTCGCCGCGGGGCTGGCGTTCGGCGGCGCGGCGCCGGGCGGCTGTTCCGGCGCGCACGGCCCCTTCTCCGGTCTTTCAGGCGGGGGCGGGCCGCGCGTGGTGACGGGCGTGGTCGCCAAGGGGCCGGTGGCCGGCGCGGAAGTGTTGCTGTACGCCGTGACCACAACGGGCGGCCGGGGGCTGGCGCTGGCGCGGGCGGTGACCGACCTGGCCGGCCGGTTCGCGCTCGACCACCCCAGCCGGGCCGCGGTTTCGGCCGGGGGGGAGATCTTCCTGCTAGTCGCGCGAGGCGGCGAGTACGTCAACGAGGAGAGCGGAGCGATCGAGAGTCTGGGCGAGACCGAGTTGCTCGCCGCGGCGTTGCCCGGCGATCTGAACCTGCCGCGACCCATCGCGCTGACCCCGGCCTCCACCATCGCCGCCCGGCTGGCCGAGGCGCGCGCGGGCGGCCTGACGGCGGCCAACGTCACGGCTGCGCGGGCGCAGGTGGCGGCCTATTTCGGCGGGCTTGACCCCATCCGCGCCGCGCCCGTGGACCCCGCCGACGCCGACGCCGTGGCCGGCGCCGGCGCCGACGCGCGCGACGCCACGCTGCTCTTCGGCGGCATGGCCAGGGCCGCGCGCCAAGTGGGCTTCCCCTCCGCCGCGGCCTACGTGGCGGCGGCGGCGCGCGACCTTTCCGACGGGCGCGCCGACGGCCGCGACTTCGCCGGCGCCCCGGTGATCGAGTCCGGCGTGGCGCTTCCCGCCGACGCGGCCGGCCCGCGGCTGCTTGAGGCCGTGAACTCCTTCGACGCCGACCACCCGCTGCTGGCGCTGCCGCCGGACCGGCTGGCCTTCCTCGGCACGGGCCGGCTGCCCGCGCCAGCGGTCGAAGGGTTGATCCTCCTTCCCGCCACCGCGCGCCTTTCGGAAGGCGAGCGGCTGCGCTTCGCGCTGCGCGCCCTCGCGCCCGGCGGCGGCGAGGTCGCCGGGGTCGAGGCGCGCTGGTCGCTGTCAGACCCGGCGCGCGCCCGGCTTGAGAACCCCGGCCCCACCGGCGTCACGCTGGTGGCTGGCGACGACGGCGGCGGCGCGACGCTGCTTCTGACCGCCAGCGTGACGGCGGACGCGGCGGACGCGGGGCGGGAGGTGACAGCGCGCGCGCAGGTGGCCGTGGTGGCGAACTCGCCGCCGCGGGCGGAAGTGGCGGCGCCCACGTCGCCGGCGCGCCAAGCGGTGGGCGTGCCATACGTGCTGTTCGACGCGGACGGCGAGAGCGACGTTTCCGTCGCGGTCGAGTTCACGCTGGACGGCGGGGCGACGTTCCAACCGGCCACGCCGGCGCCGGGGGGCGAGGGGACCACGGCGCTCACCGGAACCGCGGCGGGCGCGGCGCATGAGTTCCGCTGGGCGAGCGGGGCCGATCTGCCGTGGCGGGAGGCGCGCGGCGTGCTCCTGCGCGTGACGCCGGACGACGGGGGGGCGAAGGGCGGCGCCGGGGGACTCTCCGCGCCGTTCGACCTGGACAACCGACCGAGGCAGATCACGGCGACCATCGAGACGCCAGCCTCGCCCGTGTCGAACGTCGTGTCCGTGCGGTTCACGCTGGCCGACGAAGACGACGAGACCGCGGCCACGGCCACCGCGGAGTACTCGCTTGACGCCGGGCGCGCCTGGCTTCCCGCCACGGCCGCGGCCGGCGCGCCGCCGCTGGCCACCCTGCGCGCGCCGCCGGAGGGGCAGGCGCACGAATGGCGTTGGGAGAGCCGCGCGAACCTCCCGCGCCGCGCCGCCGGGGGCGTGCTGTTGCGCGTCACGGCCGCCGATGGCTCGCCCGCGCCGGCGGCGGTCGTGGTCAGTGGTCCGTTCGACGTTGACAACGCGCCGCGGCCGACGATCGCCGCGCTGCCGCCTCTCGCCGAGGGCGCGCCGCCCCGGTCGTTCGCCTGGAGCGTGGAGTACACCCTGTCGGACGCCAACGACGAGCCGGCCGTGGGCGTCGCGGTGGAACATTCCGCCGACGACGGCCTCTCCTGGAAACCCGCGTCCGCCGCGCCCGGCCTGGCCACGTCGGGCCTGCGGGCCGCGCCGGAGGGCACGCCGCACCTCTTCACCTGGAACCTCCTGGCCGACTTCCCCGGCGCGGCGGCCGACGCGGTGTTGCTCCGTGTCACTCCCCTGCCGCCGACGGTGGCCGAGGGCGAACCGCCGGAGCCGGAGGCGCTGGCCGCGGTGGTCGGTCCGTTCGCGGTCGACAACCGTTTCCCCACCGACGGCGACGCCGTGCTGGACGAGATCGCCTTCGCGGCCGACGGCCGGCCCTGGTTCGTGGAGGTCGTCAACCGCGCGCCCGCTCCGCTGGATCTCTCCGGCTGGCGCGTGGCGCTCGATGACGTCTGGTACGCCATGCCTCGAAACACCGTGGTCGGCGGAAACGGCCGACTGCTGGTTCGCGCCGACGCCGGCGCCGAACCGGGCACGGCCGCGGAAAGCGCCGGCCACATGGTGGTCGTCGCCGGAGAGGCGCTCGGCGCCGGCCCCTTGCCCGGCGGCGGGAGCGTGGCGCTGCTCGCGGCCGGCGAGTCGCGGGAGGCGGCGAGCGTTCGATCCTTCCTGCGCTGGGAGCGCGTCGCCTCGCCGCTCGCCCCGCTCGCGGTGGCGGCGGGGAAGTGGCGCGCGGGAACGACGCTGCCGGCGGGGCGCGCGGGGTGGTCGATATGTAGAGGAGGCGCGGGCGTGGCCTACAGCGACTTTTTCGACTCCCCCGACCCCACCCCCGGCGCGGCGGCCGCGCCGCGCCCGCGCATCGCCGAGGTGCAGCCGCTGCCCGCGCCGGACGGGGCGGCGCCGTTCGTGGAGATCGCCGCGGCCGGCCCGACCCCCGCGGATCTCGCCGGCGCCGTTCTTGACGCCGGCCCCGCCGGCCTCTTCACCTTCCCGCCGGACACGGTGCTTGAACCCGGCGCGCGCCTGGTGGTGCGGTGGGCGCGCGAACCCGCCCGATCCGACGAACTCGCCCTCGGCCACGCCTCCGCGGGTCTGGGCGCGAGCAGGGCGATCGCGCTGCGGATGCCTTCCCTTGGAAACAGCGCCGCGACTGGTCCGGGCGTGGTGGTCGACTTCGTCGAGTGGGGCGCGCCAGCCGACGCGGGCGCCCATCCCGCGCGGGCAGCCGCCGTCGCGCGCGGACTCTGGCCCCCAGCCTCTCTCGGATCGGCGCGCGCGGCCCCGTCGTTCGTGGCTGCGCTGGCGGCGGGGGCGTCGCTGGCCTCGAACGGCTTCGGCGCCGGGCCGGGAGGCTGGTTCAACACGTCACCCCCCACGCCCGGAGCGCCGCCCGCGCCGGCCCCGCGCATCGAGGCGCTGCGGTTCGACCCCCTGGGCGCCGATGACGGCCACCAGACCATCGTTCTCTCCAACCCTTCCCCGGCCGACGCCGACCTCTCCGGCTGGCGGTTGACCACCCGCTTCTCCGGCGCTCCGTTCACGCTACCGACCCCAACCCCGCTGCCCGCCGGCGGCTTGCTGGCGGTGGAGTGGCGCATGGTCGCCGGCGACGCATCGCGGCCCCCGGCCGTGGAACAGGAAAGCGCGGCCACCCCGTCGCTGGCCACCGGCGCGCCAGCCACGCTTGCGCCGCTGATGGTGGCGGGCGACTCGGTGGCGCTCTACCGGGCGGGTGGAGCGGCGGACGAGCGGACGATAGTTCACTTCGTGCAATATGCGCGCGGCGTTGGCGATCTCTTCACGACCCCGCTGGACGAGGTTTTCGCGGCGCGCGCCGGCCTCTGGACGCGGGGCGCGTTCGTAGACATCGATCTCCCCGGCGACGGCACGCTGCGCGAGGGCGAGTGGATGATCTTCAGCGGCACGGGGACGACGCCGGCCAGTTGGCTGCGATCGTCCGCACCATTATGGGAATGAACGTCGCGGGCGGGGAAAGAACTCCCGGTGCAACGCTGTCCGGAGTGTGTGCCGTTGCCGCGAGAGCGACCATAACTCCTTGGATGGAAAGGCGTTATGCGCTGTGGAACATTCCGCGGCTGAAATCCTCAAGTTGGCGAAGGGTTTGCACCGATATGGAAGAGAACTTCGAGCGGCGGTTCGACTATTTTGAAGGGGCGGCGTATGCCACTGGTGCTCCCGTCAGGGACGTTGACCGACCAGGTCGACTTTCTTTTCTACAATTTCGTTGGGGCGTTGATGGTAGATGGTTTGCTCGACCGCCGCGATGGCGCGCGGCTGGTGATTGCGCTCGCGGGGCGGCGGATGCGCTCGCGTGTGAACGAAGACAACACCACGGTGCTGGCTGCGTCGAAGGGCGAGACGAGGGTGGTCGCCAGGAACGTATTTCGGTAGACGTTTCACCGGAACGGAACAGGCCCCACGAGCCTGCGGCCTCTATGAGCCACGCGCTGGTGGTGGTGGGCGCGGGCCGCGGCGCGCGACTGGGCGCGGAACTTCCGAAGGCGCTGCTGCCTCTGGGCGACCGGGCGATGCTGTTGCGGGCCGCGGAGCCTTTCGCCGGCGTGGCCGAGATCGCTGAGACCGTGCTGGTGGTTCCCGCCGATCGCGTGGAGGAAGTGCGCTCCTGGCGCGACGCGCTGCACAGGCTGCGCGTCTCGCGGGTGGTCGCCGGGGGCGAGGGCCGGCAAGACTCCGTTCTGGCCGGCGTGCGGGCGATCTCTCCCGCGGCCGACCTGGCATTGGTGCACGACGCCGCGCGGCCCTTCGTGACGGTGGCGCTCATACGGGCCGTTATCGCCGCCGCGGCGCGGCACGGCGGGGCGATACCCGGCGCGCCGGTATACGATACATTGTATGAGATCGACGCCGCTGGCGCGGTGGCGCGGCCGGTGGAGCGGGAGAGGCTGCGCGCCGCGCAAACGCCCCAGGCCTTCCCCCGCGCGCGTCTGCTCGCGGCGCTGGAACGGGCCGCGGCCGAGGGGCGACGCTTCACCGACGAAGCCGGCGCGATGCTCTGGGCCGGCCACGCCGTGGCCGTCGTCGCCGGCGACCCGGCCAACGTCAAGATCACCACCCCCGCCGACTACGCGCGCGCATGCCCCGCCGCGGCCGAGCCGGAGCCGAGACCGTGAGCGACCAGCCGCATCGAGGTCGGTTTCGGCGGCGCTGAGCGATGGAGGTCTTCCACGGATCGCCGGTCTTCAGCGCGCCGGCTCATCCGCCCAGAGCACGGGGGTCGCCAGGCGCGCGGCGAGGGCGGCGGTCTGGAGGGCGGTCTCGCGCACGCGGGCGAGCAGTTCGTCGTTCTGGATGCGCCCGTCGGCGAACTGATCATGCGTGCCGTATGCGTACCGTGGAACCCAGAGGCACCGGAAGTCCAGTTGCAGCGACTTAGCCACGTCCATCACCGACATGTAAGAGCGCGTCCCGCCCGCGGCGGCCAGGCCGCCGACCACCTTGCCCTCGAAACGCTTGCCGATGAACTCCACCGCGGCCTTGAGCGGCGAGGGCGTGCCGAAGATGTAGACCGGGATGCCCAGCAGGAATCCCTGCGCGCGTTCCGCCGCCGCGCGCAGGCTGGCGACGGCGGGGCCGGGGTCGTGGCCGTCGAAGTCGTTGTAGACGGGGATGGGGTTCTGCGCGAGGTCGATGAACTCCACGGGCACGCCGCGCTCGCGCAGCGTCTCCTCAGCCGCGCGGCAGAGGACGCGGGAGTGGGACGCGGGGTTGAGCGAACTGGAGATGATGAGGATGCGCGGCTTGGCAGGGGACGCGGAAACGGATTTCGCCATGGTCAGTTATCAGTTATCAGTTATCAGTCTCACGGGGAAACGAGCGCGTCTCGCGATAGACCGCCACCACGAGCGCCTTCGCCTTCTTCCAGGCCACGGGGTCGCGGAATCCCGATCCCATGAAGTGTCCTCTTGACGTCGTGTGTCAGTCGTCCGTCGACACGCCTGCGCGTCCGCCAACCGCCAACCGCCAACCGACAACCGACAACCGACAACTGTGTAAGGTCCGGTCAGCCGAAGCCGCCGGGGTTGTCGGTGACGAAGGTGTCGCCCTTTTTTTCGAGGTCGGATTTGGTGGCGCGGCGCCGGGCGACGGAGCCGAGGTCGGGGAAGATTTCGGCGAGGTAGCGCTCCATGGTGACGATGGTAGGGCCGTAGCCCTTGTGATACATGAAGTATTCGAGGTCATAGCCCATCTGGCCGGCGTCCTGGTAGCGTTTGTCGAGGTCGCGGGCCAGGGCCTGCTTGAGGATTTTTTCGAGCATGTCCGGCACGTCGGGGCGGACCTCCTTGATGTCGGGCACCGGGGCGCTGCGGACCCGTTCGAGGATGATCTGGGTGTCGAGCGAGGCGTCGTGCATCTCGCGCAGTGCCAGGATTTCCCACAGCACGATGCCCAACGAGAAGATGTCGGAGCGGCGGTCGGTCTGCTCGAACTGGGCCTGTTCGGGCGACATGTACTGGACCTTGCCCATGAGCACCTCGCCCTCGCGGTTCGACATGAGGTTGCGGGCCTTGGCGATTCCGAAGTCGGTGATCTTGATCTCGCCGAGCGCGGTGGCCATGACATTCTTGGGCGAGATGTCGCGATGCACCACGCCCAGCAGCGCCCCGGAGGAGTCGGTGCGCTTGTGGGCATACTCCAGCCCGCGGCAGACCCGGGAGGCGATGTAGGCCGCGATCTCAATGGGCACCTGCCGGCCCAGTTCGCGGTGGCGGTCGATGAACTGTTCGAGGTTGATCCCCTCGACATATTCCATGATGATGTACATCGCCTGGGCGATGCGACCCAGTTGATAGACTTGGACGATGTTCTGGTGGATGAGGTCAGCCACCAGTTTCGCCTCGCCGATGAACAGTTGAACGAACTCCTCGTCCTGCGAGTAGTCTTCGATGATGGTCTTGATGGCGACGGTCTTCTCAAAGCCCTCGACGCCCAGTTGGACGGCCTGGTAGACGGCCCCCATGCCCCCCTCGGCGATCTTCCGCGTGATCCGCAGGCTCGCCTGATTGTCGATATGGCTCAATTCGGGCATCGTGCCTCGCGCGTTGGAACCAGGCTGGCGGCCTCGCGGGCCTGTCCGCCCGTCGATGAAGTCCAGCCAGCCCAGACGCCACCGACACGGCGCTATGCTAGCGGTCGTTTCGGGCGGGAGTCAAGTTTCAGCGCCTCACGCGGTCCGACGGTGGCCGCCGTCGGCCTCCTGTTCCTCGCGGTTCTCATGCTCCTCGCCGCCTGCGCCACGCCGGCCGGCGACGTGACGCCGGCCACGTCGGCGTCGTCCGCCGGTGACGGCGCGGCTGGCTTGAATTCCGCCCCGGAACCCACGGGCGTCAGCGGCGCCTCGGCCGGCGCGAGCGGCCCGAGTGGAACCATGCCCGGCGCCGCGTCGCTGGAAGGAGAGCATTTCCGGACGGAACTCGTGCCCAGCCGCCCGCCCGCGCCCGCGCCGGTGGCGGGCCAGGACGCGACCGGCGAGCCGGTGCTGGCGTCGAAGAGTTTCCGCTCCACCGGCAACACGGTCGCGGGCTTCGGCGCCGGCGCGCCGCCGCGCTCTGGCGCCATATCGCCCGGCGGATCGCCCCAAGGGACGATGGTGAGCGCCACCGGCGGCGCGGGCGCGCGGCCGGCTCCCGCGGCCGGTTCCGGCGCGGGCGGCTCCGGTGGTCCAGGCACGATGGCGCTGGTTTTGCGCGCGCTGTTCATCGTGCCGCTGGGGTTCTACGGGCTGTCGTTGACGGTGGGGCGGGGTTCACCGTTCTCCGCGTTCTGGCGCCGGGTCGGAGTTCTCTCCGGGGTTTGCGCGGGCGCGCTGCTGGCGCTGTCGCTGGCCGACATGCTCGGCCTGTTCGGCGGCTGACCGCCGGCGTGAGAGGCTGTTGGAGCGAGTTGGAGCGAATGGGATCGTTCCCGCGCAGGTCCGCCCCGTTCGCGATTGCGATGGCGCTGGCGTGCGGGATCCCGGCGCGGACGCTGGAAGCCGGCGACGCCGAGGGCCGCGCCAGCCCGCGCGAGGCCGCGAGTTCCATGGCCGCGGCCGCGCGGCCCGATCCCGTGGCCGCGCCAGCCCCGGCGGCGTCCGCGCCGGCGGTGGAGCGCGCGCCCCGGTTCGGGGTGGGGCTGACGGCGGGCGCGGGGCGGGACAACAACGTCTTTCTGGCCGAGGGGGCGCGGCGCGCCGACCACTTCTTCCACGGCGACGCCCAGGTCGAGGCGGAGATCGCGCTGGGCGCTCAGGACTGGCTGCGCGGGGAGGTCGAGGGGGAGCAGCGGCGCTACTTTGACCTCCAGCGGGCGAACGAGACGCTGGCGCTGGGGTTCGTCGAGTACGAGCACGCGCTGGACGATCGGACCACGGCGGGGGTCAACGACGCCGAGTCGTACACCGACGTGAACTTTCTGGACCCGCAAGGGAACTTCTTCCCGAGGCGCGCCTTCCGGGTGGTGCGTCACCAGCCGCGTGGCTTCGTGACGCGCGACCTGTCGCGCACGGTCACGGCCGAGGCTGACGGCGGGCCGGTGTTCGACGACGCGCAGGAGTTCACCGGGCGGGACTCGCTGGATTCCACGACGCTGCGCGCGCGCGGCGCTCTGTCGTGGGCGCCGGAGTGGGGGTTGTTCGGCCGCGCGGAGTACACCTTCGCGCGACGGAACTACCGCGCGCGCCGCAACCTGGATCGCGACGGCCTGGAAGGCTTTCCGCTTCCCTATCCGCGGCTGGACACCATCGAGCAGACGGCGCGGCTGGCGGCGCGCTTCCGGTTCCGTGACGACACGACGCTCGCGGCCGCGCTGCCGGCGCTGCGCGCCGCGTACGGTTTTCGGACGCTCACCGACAACTTCGCCGGCTACCAGAACTACCACGAACACCGCTTCGAGGCCGGCGGGGACGGGGCGCTGCTCGCGGTGGCGCCCGACCCGGCCGCGCGGGCCGGCGCGGCGGCCGGCGGCGGCCGCCTGCAAGTCCGCGCCGAAGGCTGGCTGGCGCTTCGACGGTACGATCACCGGCCGGCGGTCACCGGCGGCTCGCGCCTCTCTGAAACCCTCTTCGGCGTCACGTTGCGGCTGACCGTCCCGCTCACGCCCAGGTGGTCGGCCTACGCCGCCGGCGATCTCGCCCGCGCGCGCACCAACGAGCCGGGGTTCTCGTACCGTCGCCTGTCGTTCGAGGTCGGCCTCTCCTGGCGCTTCGAGAGCGGCGCGCCGTAGAGCCTGTTTCGGGCCAGACGCGGTTCGCCGTGATCGGTCCGCCCCGCCACGCGGTTACGGCCTGCCGTATCGCCGGCACGCACGGCGCGGTGTTCGTCCGCGCGTCGAAGAGCGGAACTTCGGTTTTCCGGGCTTTCCTGCTTTCGCGCGCCATCGCCGTCTCTCCATCTACCGCGTGACTTTGCCTGTCTTCGGATCGATGAAGTGCCTTTTCAAAAGGTTCCCGTGCAGATGCTCGAAGTCGCGGTCCGTCGTGAGTAGTGGAACATCCGCGACCTTCGCCACGGCCGCGATCCAGATGTCGTTCTTCCCCATGTTCACTGCGCCACCGGGGCGTTTCTTCGAGAAAATGTCTATCTCGACGTACGCGGCGAGCACGTCCTAGTCATGGATGTCGATTGTCGTTACTCGGTCGAGAACAGCATTCAAATCGTTGAGCCGCTGGGATCCCCATTTGTTGTGGACGGCGAACGAGCGGAATTCCTCAACGCTGACAACGCATATGAGCAGCGTGGATTCCGGCTTCCCGACCCCGAAGTTCGCCTCCGCCGCGTCCCACACCGTTCGGTTCCGGTGGGCGCAGGCGGCGATCAGCATGTTCGTGTCCAGTACGAACACGCCGCCGGTCATCCGTTGTACTCCTTGAAAGCCGCCAGCAGTTCCGCCTCCGTCTCATCGCCCGGCCACGTCCCGATGAGATCCTTCACCCACCCGGATCCCGCGCGCCGCGCGGCAGCCACCTGCTGATTCACCGACCGAACGGGCTTGGGCACTTTCGAGAAGAACGCGTCCTTCGCCCGCGCTTCATCCACCATACCCACGTGGGAGGGCGGCCACGCACTTCAGCCCCCTTGCCGAACGCGGCGACGCGCAGAGCCGACGCGGGCAGAGTTTGGACGAGATCGTGCGCGGCCGCGATCCCCGCGAACGGCGCGTGTCTGCCGTTTTCAACGCTTATATAATGGGGGATCATTTTTGCCGTCACGGCTCGCCACCTCCTCGAACGGGCGATCATTATACCTCGCCCCTCGTCCCCCGCCCCTCGCCCCCCCCTCCCGCCTACCTCTTCTCCACGCACATCCGGTGCGCGTTGCCCACCGGCGCGTGGCTCTCATACGTTCCCACGGCGCCCCCCGCCGCCGTCCAGAGCGCCGTCAGTTCGTCGCGGGAGTAGAGGCGATACCGGCCCGCCGCCACGCCGGCGTTGAAGTCGAGCAGTGCCGCGCGGAAGAGGGGCCAGCGGGCCGGTTCGCGGACGGTGAAAAAGGTTTCCACCGCGGGCACGTCGTAGGTGGTGAGCGGATCGTAGAGGAAGAGCATGCCACCCGGCCGCAAGGCGCGAAGCGCCGCGCGGGCTGCGGCTGGGGGGTCGGCCACCAGGTACCAGGAGCGGCAGAAGACCACGGCGTCGGCCCCTCCGTCGGGCAGGCTGGCGAGGAAGCGGTCGGCGTCGGTCTCGTGGAAGCGGAGGCGGGCGGCGCCGCCCTGGGTTTCGGCCTCGGCGTCGGGCTCGGCCTGCGTGGGCGCGAGGCGCGCGCGGGCCACGTCGAGCATGGGGGCGTTCTTATCGGCCAGGTGAAGGGTGGCGTCGGGGTACCACTCGGCCAGTTTCGCGGCGAACAGCCCGGTGCCGCAGCCGATTTCGATGATGGTGGCGGGTTCGATCTCACGCTCGTCGAGGCGGTCGAGGATCCAGCCGTAGAAGTCGTGCACCAGGGGGGCGTATTCCTCGGAGGAGAAGTGGTCGTAGACGCGGGCGTAGGAAGGCCAGTCGATCTCGACCATCGCTCACAACCTGCCGAGGATGGAGCGGGCGATGACCAGCCGCTGCACTTCGCTGGTGCCCTCGCCGATGGTGCAGAGTTTGGCGTCGCGCCAGAAGCGTTCGGGGGTGTACTCTTTGGTGAAGCCGTACCCGCCGTGGCACTGGATGGCGCTGTAGGTGGCGCGCATGGCCGCTTCGGAGGCGTAGAGTTTGGCCATGGAGGCCTCGACGCCGAAGGGCCGGCCGGCGTCTTTCAGGCGGGCGGCGTGATAGACCAGGTGGCGGGCGGCTTCGATCTCCACCGCCATGTCGGCGATGCGTTTCTGGATGGCCTGGTGGCCGCCGAGGGGCTTGCCGAACTGTCGGCGTTCCTTGACGTAGGCGACGGCGGCGTCGAACGCGCCCTCGGCCAGGCCGAGGGCCAGTGCGCCGATGGAGATGCGCCCGCCTTCGAGCGTGCGCATGAAGGCGCGGAAGCCGGTGTGCTCCTCGCCCAGGAGGTTCTCGGCCGGCGTCTCGAACTCGTCGAAGTGGATTTCCGTGGTGTCGGACGAGCGGACGCCGAGTTTGTTCTTGATGGGTTTCACCGCCACGCCCCGCACGCCGCGCAAGGGGGCGACGAAGGCCGAGATGCCGCGCGCGCCGCTGGAGCCGGGTTCGGTGCGGGCCGTGAAGACGATGGAGCCGGCGTGCGAGGCGTTGGTGATCCACATCTTGGCGCCGTTCACCACGTACCGCTCCCTGCGGCGCGTGGCCGTGGTGCGGCAGCCGGCGGCGTCGGGGCCGGCGCCCGGCTCCGACAGGCCGAAGCACCCCAGGTACTGGCCGGACGCCAGGGGGGGGATCCAGCGCCGTTTCTGCGCCTCGCTGCCGTTGTGAAGGATCGGCCCCGTGCCGAGCGAGGTGTGCGCCGCGAGGGTGAGGGCCGTGCCGCCGTCAACCCTGGCCACCTCCTCCACGGCCAGGGCGTAGGAGAGGGTGTCGAAGCCGGCGCCACCCAGGTCCTCCGGGATGGGAATGCCGAGGAAGCCCAGTTCGCCCATTTTCCGCACGATATCGTGGGGGAACTCCTCGGCGTCGTCGAGCCGGCCGGCGATGGGCCGCAGTTCGCCCGCGGCGAAGTCGCGGACGGTGTCGCGGAGCATCCGCTGCTGTTCGGTGAGGTCGAGGTTCATGTCTTCTCCGTCTCCGGGAAGAGGATCAGCGCGGCGGCGCCGAGGACGCCGGCGTGATCGCCGGTCTGGGCGGGTTTGAGGTTGATGCGGGCGGTCTTGGCGAAGCAGGCGTCGGGAATGCGCCGCACGCCCTCTTCCCACAACGCCGGCTGGGCGGCGATGCCCCCGCCGACGACGATGACCTCCGGGTTGAAGACGTTGATCAACGTGGCCATGTAGTGGGCGAACTGGGAGAGGAAGGGGTCGACGATGGCGCGCCCGGCCGGCTCGCCGTTCTCGTACATCTGGAAGAGCCGGCGGGCGTTCACCTGGGGGTCGGGATCGAACCCGCGCGAGCGGGCGTACTCCAGGTAGATCTCCTCCAGCGCCGTGCCCGACAGGTAGGCCTCCACGCATCCCAGCCGGCCACAACCGCACATGCGGCCGTCGTACTGGAAGGTCATGTGGCCCAACTCCGCGCCCACGGAGTCAGCCCCCCGCAGCACCTGCCCCTCCCAGATGATGCCCCCGCCCACGCCGGTGCCGAGCGTGATGCCGATCATCGAGCGCGCGTCCTGCCCGGCGCCGAACCGATACTCCCCGAGCGCGAAGAGGTTGGCGTCGTTGTCGACGCGCACCGGCTCCTTGATGCCCCGGCCGCACAACTCGACGACGTTCCGCCCGGTGAGACAGCGCGCGTTCGGCGCGTGCACCACCACGCCCTCGCGGTGGTTCACCGCCCCGGGAAGCCCCAGCCCCACGCCGGCCACCGGCTCGTCGCCGCGCACCTCGCCGACCGCCGCGAACAGCGCCGCCAGCACCGCGTCGATCCCCTGCTGAGCGTTCGTTGGAACCCGGTGGCTGCGCACCACCCGGCCGTCCGACGACACCAGCCCAGCCTCAAGTTTCGTGGCGCCCAGGTCGACGCCAATCGCATATGCCATGATCGCCTGCCGCGCGGCTCCAAAGCGCCCCGTCCCCTCCCGAACCTGGTGATTTTACCACTGCTGTGCGCCGCCGGTGAGCGCGAGTTCAAGGAATATGGCGCCGGGGATGGGGTTGCGGCAGTACGGCCCGCACGGGCGAAACCCCAGCGAACGATACAGCGCCAGCGCCTCCACCAACTTCGGAACCGTGTCGAGGCGCATCACCCGGTATCCCAACGCCCGGGCGCGGCCGATCACCGCCCCGGCCAGCGCGCGGCCGGCGCCGCGGCCGCGGTGCTCCGGGCGCACGAACAGCCTCTTCATCTCGCACGCCCCAGTCTCAAAGGAGAGCGGGCGCAGGGCCACGCACCCCGCGGGAGGCGCGCCGGCGCCGTCGCGCGCCAGCAGCAGGCAGCCGCCGGGCGCGGCGTAAGCGCCGGGAAGCCCCGCCAGTTCCTGCTCGAAGTTCTGGAAGCAGAGGCTGAAGCCCAGGAATCTCTCGTACTCGCGAAAGAGCGCCCGCACGTCGTTCAGATCGCCCGGCACGGCGGCGTCGAACACGCGGGGACCTTCGATGGGCGCGGCCGGCGCCACAGGCCCGGCGACCGCCTTGGAGACGGCGGCCCGGCGCGCGGGGCTGCTACCGCCCGACGGCATCCAGCACCTCGACGGTCGAATCGGCGCGGTTCAGGACGTAGAAGTGAATGCCGTCCACGCCCCGCGAGAGGAGGTCTTCCACCTGGCGCGCGGTGTGCTCGGCGCCCGCGCGGCGCTGGGCTTCGGGATCGTCGCCCGCGGCGAGAATCGCGTACCGCAGCGCCTTGGGGATGGAGGCCCCGCACATCGGGCAGATCCGATCCAGTTGCGCCAGCGAGTGCGGCGGCAGAATGCCCGGAATGATCGGCGCCCGGATCCCCGCCGCCACGCAGCGGTCGCGGAAGCGGAAGAAGAGGTGGTTCTCGAAGAAGAGTTGCGTGATGACCACGTCGGCCCCGGCGTCAACCTTCCGCTTCAGGTTCGCCAGGTCGGCCTGGGGCGAGGGCGCCTCCCGGTGCGTCTCCGGGTAGCCTCCCACCGCGATGCTGAACGGCCAGCGGGAACGCAGGAAGGCCACCAGTTCGTCGGCGTGGCTGAAGCCGCCCTCCGGCTTCTCGAACCGCTCCTCTCCCTTGGGGGGATCGCCGCGCAACGCGACCACGTTGGCGATGCCGGCGGCGGCCAGGCGATCGGCGTAGGCGGCGATCTGTTGCGCCGACGCGCCGACGCAGGTCAGGTGCGACGCCACGGGCCGTCCGAACCGCCGGAAAATCTCCGCGACGATCTCGAAGGTCTTGGCCTGGGTGGAGCCGCCGGCGCCGTAGGTGCAGGTGATGAAGTCGGGCCCTTTGCGCGCCAGGCTGGCGAGGTGTTCGTAGAGCGCGGCCTCGGCCTTCTCGGTCTTCGGGGGAAACACCTCGAACGAGAGGACCGGAGGGCGGGCCGTGGCGTAGATGTCGCGAAGTGTCAGCATGGCATGCTCGCGCCCGCGTCTCTCGTTCGCGCCTTTCCCGCCTGCCAGCCCGTCGATTGAATCCTGTCGGGCGAAAAACGGCTACGAATCGTTTCGGGCGCGCCGCGCGCTTCACCGGGGCACGGGGATCTCTTCGGCGCTCTCGGCCACCATGCGGCGGCGGGCGTTCGACCAGTAGGCCGTCACGACGACCTCGCGAGATCGCACCACGTCCACGCGCACCTCCGCGCCGGGGTAGAGTCGCCGCAGATGCTCCCACCAGAGCGTGACCAGCAGCAGTTTCTCATCCGTTTCCGTCAGCGACCAGAGCGCGGGCGACACTTCCACCCGCCCGACCGCGGACTTCACCCGCCGACGGTAGGCGGCGCGGCCTTCGGGCGCTTGCTCCGCCGCGCTCAGCGCGGCTGGGTCGAGCGCCACCCGCGCGCCGCGGACCAGGCCGCCGCGCTCGCTCTCCAGCAGCGAGCCGGCCGCCTTCATCAACCCCCGCGCGGCGGCGCGCGCCTCGTCGTTGTTGCCGACGGCTTCGGTCTCCGGCCGTGGCGCCAACGCGGGAATGGGCGCTGGCAACGCCCCGGCCCCCCCGCCGCCGGCTGGCCCCGGCGCCGCGGCCGCGGCCGGTGGCTGGCGGTTGGCTGCGGCACGATCCGGCGGCTTGGCCGCGGCCGCTTCGAGGGCGGCGGCGCGTTCGATCAGCGATTCGGCGCGGGCGCGGAGCGCCTTGTCGGCGTGATGGTGGTCGCGAACGTGCTCGGCCTGCCGCCGGGCCTCGCGGGGGTTGCCCAGGTCCAGCGCCAGGTCGCCCAGCAGCAGGCGCACGTCGGGGTTGGCGGGCGCCAGCAGCAGCGCGGCACGCAGGCGGTCGACGGCGGCCGGCTTGCGGTTTTGCGCCGCGAGGGCTTTCGCTATTCCCACCCACGCGCGCGGTTCGCGGGGCGCGGCCGCCAGCGCGCGCTCGTAGGAGACGTTGGCCGCGGCGGCGTCGCCGGCCGCCAACTGGGCGTCGCCCTCCGCGAGATAGTCGCGCGCCGTGGGCGGCGCCGGGCGGACGGCGGCGACGTCCGCGGTCCGCAGCACCACGGTGCTTTTCTCAGCGCCGCCGGTGTCGATCTCCACGGTGATGCGCTCGTCGTTCCGGTCGGTCACCTTGCCGCTCAAGCGCCCGCCGTTCTTCAGTTCGATCTCCTCCGCGCGCGCGGGCGACACGGGGGCGCCCGCCCACGTCAGGACGCCGGCTACAACCAGCCGAAGACGCCACCGCGTGATGGCCCGAACGAGCCGCATGGGGTTGAATCTCGACGAATCAGCGCCGGCTGGACCGCGGTTTTGCGCGGGGCCGTGGCTTCGCGGTGGGCCGTGGTTTCGCGCTGGGCCGCGGTTTCGCGCGGCGCCGCGGCTGCGCGTAGTGCGCGCGTTGGGTGTCCGCCCGCACCAGACCCGCGATGCCCAGAAGCATGCGCGCCGCATACCGCATGTCGGGTGGAAGGTTCCGGTCAATCACCCCGTCCTCGGCCACTTCGTAGAAGTCCTGCGCTTGAGCCAACGTGAAGGCTTCTCCATCTTTGATCATGCGCAGGTATTTCCTCGCCCGGCTCACCTGGGCTTTCGTGAGGGGGTTTTCCGTCCTCTGTTCCCGACGGAGGAACTTGGCGAGCGCCGCCTGCTGCTCCGCGCGCACGCGACGAACGAACTCTACCCGGCGCTTGCGGCCGGGCAGCGACATGGCGAGTTCAGACAACAGGTTGAAGTGCGACTCGCCCGCCTCAAGAAGAGCGATCATCCCGCGTGCGAGACTGTCGAGCTGCCGATCCATGCCGTCCAGCCGCTGATCCATGCCGTCCAGCCGCCGATCCATGCCGTCCAGCCGCCGATCCATGCCGTCCAGGCGGGTTTCGACAACATCCAGCCTCTTTTCGACGCCGTCCAGCCGCACGGCCAAGCCGTCGATGCGCTGGTTGACGGCGTCAAACAGCGGCTTGACGGTGTCGGCGATGACCTCTCGCAACGTCGACGCGACCATGCGCTTCAGGGCCTTCATCACCGCCGCGGACAGTTCCATGCGAATTTCTCCCGGCGACCATGAAGATACCGCATTCTCCCCACGCGCGCCAGCGGCGCAATCTGGGAATCTGGGGACATTTGAAAACTGACGCCTGACAACTTGCCTTTCGCCCTCCTTGCCCGGCACGCTCTCGCTCGGGCTCGCGCGCGAAGCGCCTACCGAAACAGGCTCTTGGCGGTGTCCAGAGCCGACTTCGCGAGATCAGCGCGCCGCATGTATGGCCGGCGCCGCCGGCTCTGGCTTCACCGCGGCGCGGATTGGGCGCGGGCTACTTTCCTGGATCGAGGTCGTCGGGCTTGAACCAGTCGCCGGCTTGGCCCGCGCCTTGGCCGCCCGACGGCGCGCCGTCGGCGGGAGCGGGAGCAACCGCCGACGGCGGGGCGCCGGTGCGCAACCGCTCGCGAACCCGTCGCCAGGTGTGGGAGTAGGGTTGATACTCGGTGAGGTGCCAGCGATGGCTGGCGACCACCACGCGGCCTTGCTTCACCATGCGCTCGGGCGCCGGAGGCAGTTCGCGGACGAATTGCACGTAATCGAAGCGATCCTTCGTTCCGGGCGGCGGCGTGGTGAACCGCAGCCGCGCCACGACGCCTTCGGGCAGCGGGGCGTCGCGGCCGGGGCGATCGGGGTCGGGCCGCACGGCCACGAGTTCGGCGGCGACGCCGTCATACTCGGTGTGGATGAAGTCCGTGGCG